>CAMVIC010000042.1 GCA_947167435.1 uncultured Clostridia bacterium
TCAAATGTCATTTTTCATTCTCCTTTCATTTAGCTCAACAAGTTTGAGCTTTCACCAATATATACACGTAACCCACGGAATTGTTACACGATAACAAAAAATTATTTGCTCTTTTGCAAATATATGCTATTTTGGGGAAGCAATTATTCTTTTGTATCTTCTCTATACTTCCGTTGTCGAAAACGCCATTTGATCAAATTGAACGATTCCCCCTCTGTGAGAACGATACCCCTCAAATTGAACGATTACCCTCTGTGAGAACGATTTGTCCGGGAGAGAGAGTGGCCGGGAACATCCGCAAAAAGCCCTCATTCTCCAAAACAGGGACCCCGGCTCGTTGAGCCGAGGTCCCTTCAGCAATCGTCAGCTTTTAATAAAGATCAACCCCATGTCAGGCGAATATGTGACCGTTCCATCCTGAAAAAGGAATGCCGCTTTGGCGTCAAATTGCTGTGCCAGTTCGATTCCGCGCTCCTTTCCCAGGATGAACATGGCGGTTGTGAGGCCATCTGCCAATACAGATTTGGACGAAACGGCCGTAACGCTTACAAGGCCGTTCTGTACCGGCCAGCCCGTCCGGGGATCAATAAAGTGATTGTACCGAACACCGTTTACCTCGAATCCCCGCTCGTAGATCCCGCTGGTAACTACACTCCCGTCGGAACATGGGACAGCCGCCCAATAGTCTTTTCCCCTTTCTCCAAAGGGGTTTTGAAGACCAATGATCCAGGGCGTTCCGTCGGGCCGGTTGCCAATTGTCACAATATTGCCGCCAAAATTCAGAACAGCGTCCTGTACGCCCCGGTCTCGCAAATAATCCGCAATCTGATCCGCAATATATCCTTTTGCGATTCCGCCGAGATCGACCATCATACCGGCGGGCATCGTCACTGTTGCGCCAGAGATTGTTATCTGCTCGAAATCCGTGTTCCGCAATGCCTGCTCAATTTTCTCCGGCTCCGGTATCTTCGCTTCTCCGCTGTTGAACCGCCACAGTTCTATGACCGGTCCGACCGAGATATTAAACGCTCCATCGGATGCGGCATACAGGGAAGCGGCTGTTTCCAGCACAGTCAGGGCGTCCCGGCCGACGGTCACGGATGCTCCGTCAGCATGATTCATTTTCCAGACATCGCTTCCCGGTACAGTTTTGCTGAGAGCGGCATCATAAAACGCGCAGAGTTTCATGGCTTCCTGCAAAATCTGGATATCGCAGTCGGCCGTTATCGTATTGATTGTATCGAAGTATTTCCCACTTACGAATGCCATGTATTCTCCCCATCAGTCCGATTGTTTCAGCGGCCCCCGTCAGCTTGGAAGAATGACGGGGGCCGCTAAGCAGTCAGAGACGAACGCTTCAGGTTCTGTTATGCCTTGAGATATTCAATAACGCTGTTTGCGGCGCTGTAGCCGGAGGTCGGATTGTGACCGGAAGTAAGCCCGCCCATGTTGGGATACAGACGGCCAAACCAGCCGGCGGCCATATCGCCTGCCGCATAGAGGCCGGGGATCGGGTATCCGTCTTCTTTGAGGACTTCATAGTCCCTGCCCATCACGAGACCGCCAAAGCTGCCGAGGACACGGGGCCGGATCTCAACGGCATAGAAAGGCCCTTCCTTAATGGTGAAGACAAGTGCATCGGCTGTCTTGCCGTAGTCCGTATCCACGCCGTTTTCGACCATCGTATTGTATCTGGCAACTTCTTCGGCTACGACGTCGGGGTCCATGCCACAGGCTTTCGCCAGTTCTTCCAGTGTGTCACCCTTCTTGACGTAACCAACGCCTATGCCGATCTGCATCATTGCCATCAGGTCAGGCATCGGCTGGTCCTTCGTACCACGCCACGGTTTGACCGGCGTTCCGTTTTCCATCATATAATCCACGGTCGCCTGATCAAGGATCTGGTAGCATTGCTTGCCGCCGATAACCGAGTTGCCGCCGGGAGTCGGTTTGTAGCAGGTCGCCTCGTTGTTGAAACGTCTGCCCATTCTGTTCAGCCAGAGCAGCGGCACATTCGCCAGGCAGGAACGGGAATCCTTTGCCTGTACGGTATCCACACCGACGTATTTTGCAAGAAGCGGCATGGTGTGGTTGTGGGCATGCACACCAAAATCGCCTTTTTCCGCCCCGATTTCCCAAGCCATTGTGAGGCCTTCGCCGTCCGTTGTAGAGATACCGCAGTTCTCGGCATAGGTGGGATAGTTCGGGAAGTACTTCATCATGATCTCTTCGCTGGCACTGGCACCGCCGGTTGCGAGGATCGCCGCTTTGCAATTCACCGTCAGCGTGCCGCCGTCTTTCTTGACGGCCTTCACGCCCGCGATCGAGCCGTCTTCGTTCGTGATGAGACCGGTCGCCCTGGTGTTGATCAGGGTCGTGGCGCCGAGCGCCGCGGCACTGGTGTGGAGAATGCCCCAGCGAAGTCCCTGCCCTTTGATGGTGATCGTTGTCTCGCTGGCCGGAGAAAGCTCCATGCCCGCCTCCTGAAGCATGTCGGTCATAGGACCGCAATCTTCAACATAATGCTTGATGAGGCGGGGATCATTATAATAGCTATTGATATCGATCAGGTTTTCCAACTGCGATGCTTTGAACGCATCGTAGTCATAATCGGGATATGCCTCTCTCTGGCACTGTGCCGCAGCCCAGTTCATGGAGCGGAAGCCCGCGATTTCACCGGCGCCGCCGACAGCTCCGGCGGATTCCAGGCAGATGACCTTCAGCCCCCGGCTGGCCAGCCTGTAGAGAGCAACCGATCCGGCCGTGCCGCCTCCGATTACACAGACATCGCAATCCAGGGTTTCATCCACCGGAGTCGGTGCGGGGATGGGAACATGCTTGAACGCCTTCAAGTCGCAGCCTGCCTGCATTGCACAGTCGGCGACAGCATCCAGAATGGCGCGGGAACTGAACGTCGCAGTTGATACGCAGTCCACACCAAGCGACTGGTACTCCACGATATCGGCACAGATGCTGTTCTTCGCTGCATCCAGGAGGCTTGGCGTATCCGAGGCTTCGGTGACTTCAACGGATACAACCTTGTTGCCGGAAAACTCGCATTTCACAGTCACGGGGCCGTTGTGGCCTTTGCTTGATCCGGTATAAACGCCATCCTTGAAGCTTACTTCCCCGTATTCCGGCCGCACAACGGGGAGCCCGGCCTCTTCCATGCAGGATGCCGCTGCATTCAGGATTGCTTTGGACGTGTACGTAGCGCCTGAAACCGCATCCACATTTACGCCGTTGGCTTCGACGATCTTCCCGGGCAGAAGCTCAAGCGCCTTGGTGCCCATTTCTCTTGTTTCATGCGGTCCGATTGCTTCAACGGACTGGATGACCCCGGATTCAACCGTCATGGATACGGTAACGTCTCCATGGAATCCTTTTGCCGTCGCTGTGAAGGTGCTTGGTCCAACCGATGCTTCGGCAGCGGCTTCAGCTACCGATCCGCCACCAAGCAGGCTCATGGCCGCAATGCTGGCAGCACTTGCGGCAGTACCTTTTAAGAAATCTCTTCTGCTGATGTGCTTTTCCATGGTAAATGACCTCCTTCTGATGATATATTCCGTTTTGTTTTATAAGAGGAAGATGCTACGCCCGTGGATCGTCCGCTTATAAACCTTAAATCCATTATAAGTCGGTATATATCGAAAAGCAACAGCTATAGCCTTGATTACAGCGTCGCAATACACCAAATCAGCGGCTTCGAATTTGGTTATTATCACCAGAAGCAGAGAGCGGTTTTCCCGGCGTGCGCACCGGTTCATGCACAGGCTCCCGGCCTGTGCGGACATGATTCGAATCCTGCCCCTCTAATCGCCATAAAACAGCCCCCCGGCCATTCCTGGCCGGGGGCTGTTTTATGGCGGAGATGGAGAGATTCGCGTGCATCCGATTTCCCCTTGCGGGGGACGGGGAGATCGGATAAAGGTATTCGCCAGTGTGCGCACTGGCTCATGCACACGCCCCCGGCGTGTTCGATTTTAATTCGAATCTCTCCACAGGCACAATAAAAGAGCCTGCCATCGGCAGGCTCTTTTATTGTGGCGGAGATGGAGAGATTCGAACTCTCGAGGAGCTTTTGACCCCTACACGATTTCCAATCGTGCGCGCTCGACCAACTACGCGACATCTCCGTGTTGCTCAAGAATGAAAATGATTCAATTCACAGCTTGCACATTGTAATACAGATACAAAATAAAGTCAAGGTTTTTTTCTGCGGGCTGCGGATGTTTTTGCGTGTTTTTCTTCCATACACAGGCAGACACGGGGCCTGTGAACCGAAACCGCGGGAAACCCGGCGGCACAGGAGACACGGGGCCCGTGCCGGGAGCTGCGGCGAGACCGTTAGCCGGGGTTGAGAGCCTCAGCCCCGGTACATCTCTGCGATCACGGTCTGGGCGCACTTGACAAAGCGGCGGATGTTCCGGTCCCCGGTGCGCCGCTCGCTCATGGCAAGACCCAGCCAGCGGGACACGGCGGGGGAGAGCGGCGCGGTGCGCACGTCGTAGGGCATGTCGTACATGATAAGCTCCGACAGAATGCTCAGGCCCAGCCCGTGCTCCACCATGGACACGATGGCCGCGTCGTCCAGGTTGGTGCGCTGGACCCGGGAGGCCACCCTGTCCAGACCCTGGGGGAAGATGGGGTTGATGGTGGCGTCAAAGCCGGCGGCGGGCATCAGGAATTCCTTTCCCGTGAAGGCATCGATGGGGAAGGAGTCCCCCTCCAGCGGATAGCCTGCGGGCAGAACCGCCACCAGCGTGTCGTCCCGCAGCGGGGTGAAGTGCAGGCCCTGGGCCAGATCCTCATGGAAGCTGACGATGGCGCAGTCCAGCCGGTCGTCCTTCAGCATGGCGTAGATATCCGGAACGCCGCCCACATACAGCTCCACCTCCGTGTCCGGATTCTGCTTCCGGAAAGCGGCCAGAATCGCCGGCAGCCACTGGCGGGCGGTGCTGGTGTAAGCCCCCAGCCGCAGCGTGGAAAAATTCCGCTGCCGCAGCTGCTCGGCCTGGGCGTCAAGCTGGTCGGCGGCGTCCATCAGCGCGCGCATCCGGGGCAGAAGGGCCTGCCCGGCGGGGGAGAGGTGCACTCCGCCCTTGCTGCGCACCAGCAGATTAAGCCCAAGCTCCTCCTCCAGCGCGTTCATCATATGGGTCAGGCCCGACTGGGTATAGCCCAGCTCTGTCGCGGCGGCGGTCAGGCTGCCCCGGTCCACGGCCGTAAGCAGGGCGTTGATTTTCTTCGTATCCATTGTGAATTATTTCGCTTTCTTATTGATGAATCTATCCATGAAGAAATCTCATTACAACCATAATAATGTGGCGTTTGGCAAATTGCAAGAGGAATGTTATATTGAATTTATCAAAGCAAATGAGAAAAGAGCCTGATCCTTTTCCACTGCCGCCTCGGTGCGGCATGCGCATCCCACACCTGGGCACGAACGGCGGAGGAAATCAGCGCCTTTTTTTATTTGCGGACAATTATGAAAAGGAGAGATATACATGGAGAACAATCGCAGTTCCTGGGGCAGCAACATAGGTTTTCTGCTTGCTGCCATCGGCTCGGCCGTCGGCCTGGGCAATATCTGGGGCTTCCCGTACAAAATGGGCAAATCCGGCGGTTTCACCTTCCTGATCGTCTACCTGCTGCTGGCTGTTTTCGTGGGTATGATCATCATGGTCTCGGAGCTTGCCGTAGGCCGCAAGACGAAGCTGAGCCCCATCGACGCCTATCAGAAGGTGAGCAAGAAGTTCGCCTGGATCGGCTGGCTGGCCACCATCGCTCCGTTCCTGATCATGAGCTTCTACACGGTGCTTGGCGGCTACTGTCTGCAGTACGTGGCGCTGAACCTGACTGAGCTGAGCTTCGGCCTGTCAAGCTCCGGCGGCGACGCGTTCACGGCAATCAGGGTCAATCCCTTCGGCGCTGTCGTCTTCACGTTCTTCTTCATCATTATCTGCATGGTCATCGTTCAGGGCGGCGTTTCCAGCGGCATTGAGAAGTTCAACAAGATCGGCATGCCGGCACTGTTTGTGATGCTGCTCATCGTTATCGTCCGTTCCCTGACTCTCCCCAACGCCATGGAAGGTCTGAAGTTCATGTTTGTCCCCGGCTATGCGGTCAAGGCGGGCTTTATCGAAAAAGCGCCGAATCTGATCACGGTCCTGGGCACCGCCGGCGGCCAGATGTTCTTCTCTCTGTCCCTGGCCATGGGCGCCATCCTGACCTACGGCTCCTACCTGAGCAAGGACGAGAACCTGGTCAAGAACTCCCTCATCATTGTGTCTGCCGATACCCTGATTGCGCTGCTTGCCGGTATTGCCGTTATTCCCGCCGCCGTGTCCTACGGCCTGTCCAACGGCATGACGCCCGGTGAGATCACACTGAACGGCCCCGGCCTTCTGTTCATCACCCTGCAGGACGTGTTCTTGAATATGGGCAAAGTCGGCCCTCTGTTCGGCGTCATCTTCTACGTACTGGTTCTGATCGCCGCCATCTCCTCCGCCATCTCCCTGATGGAGACGGTTGGCGCCCACTGGATCGACAAAGACCTGCAGAAGGGTGAAACCGATACCCGCAAGCGCATCATCCTGATCGTCTCCCTGCTGATCCTCATTGAGGCTGTCGTTGTCGCGGCTGACGGCCTGGGCAAGAACTTCTCGCCCGCAAGCCTGATCGGCTCGGCCTCTTCCGCCATGTTCCTCGACTGCTTCCTGGACTTTATGGACTGCTGGTCCGAAGGTATCGCAATGCCTCTCGGCGCCATGCTGATGGCTCTGATGATCGGCTGGGAGAACACGCCGGATCTGGTGCTGGACGAGGTTGCCCACGGCGATCCCTCCGAGTTCTTCAAGAAGTTCTACAGGATCTGCATCCGCTTCGTGGTGCCTGTGGTCATGGCCTTCGTGCTGGCCGGTCAGATGATCGACTTCTTCGGCGGCTCCCAGACCCTGTGGTACATCGTGGCCTTCGCGTCACTGGTGCTCTTCTTCGCCGTCGCAGCCGTAGGCAACAAGAAAGAGGCGTAAATCACTCTGCTTCCTCGGGATGCGCAAAAGTATTTTTCACTCCCGGCAAGGCGGCCCCGGTCTTCGGACCGGGGCCGTTTTTGCGCTTGACAAGTCTAACGAAAGCGCATATTATAACAAACGTTATAATATGCACGCGGAAAAGAAAAGGGGAGAGATGCGCGGTGCCGACGAAACCGAAGATCGACCGGGAACAGATTCTGGACACGGCCTTTCAGCTGGTGCGAGAGCATGGGCATGAAGCGCTGCGGGTACGCCCGCTGGCGGCCCGCCTGGGCTGCTCCACCCAGCCGGTCCTGTACCAGTTCGCCACCGTGGAGGAGCTGCGGCAGCAGACCTATCGCCGGGCGGACGACTTTCATACCGCTTATCTGCTCTCGGGCCTTGAGAAGAGCGATGAGCCGCTGCTGGAGCTGGGACTGCGCTATATCCGCTTTGCCGCAGAGGAGAAGCCACTTTTTCGTTTTCTTTTCCAGACGGACGCCTTCGCCGGGCGCAGCCTGGAGGAGCTGATTGCGGCGCCGGAGGCGCAGCCGCTGCTGGCCCTTACGGAGCAGGAGAGCGGCCAAACGGAGGAAACGGCCCGGGCGATGTTTCTCACGCTGTTTGCCTGCGTCCACGGCTATGCCAGTCTCCTTGCCAACAACGCCATGGACTTTGACCCCACCGCCGCGGAGACGAGCCTGCTTGCCCTGTATCGGGGACTTTTGAATGCATCGGAGGAAGAGAAATGACCAGGCTGTATCGGAAGAATGAAATAGGATTTGCGATCCTCTGGATCGTGCTGTATGTGGTGCTGACAAGCCTTGCCGACTCCCTGTCAGACTCGCTGGGGGTCCATAAAGGGGTCACGCTGGCGCTGCACGCGGTCATGGCGGCGGTGCTGTGGCTCTGGGTCCGAAAAAACGGCCTGACGGAGAAGTACGGCTTTTGCCGGAGCCGGGTGCCCGCTGCAAAAGTGCTCTTTTATATCCCGCTGATCCTGGTGGCCACCAGCGGCGTCTGGGCAGGCTTTGCCGTGAAATACTCCGCCGTCGGGACAATCTGCCATGCCCTGAGCATGCTGCTGGTGGGCTTCCTGGAGGAACTGATCTTCCGGGGCCTGCTTTTCAAGGGCATGGCGAAGAACAATGTGCGCACGGCCATCATCGTCTCCGCATTGACCTTCGGCATCGGGCACATCGTGAATCTGCTGAACGGGAAGGCGCTGGGGGAGACGCTGTTTCAAATCGTGTTCGCCGTGGCCTTGGGCTTCGTGCTGGTGATCCTGTTCTACCGGACCGGCAGTCTGATCCCCTGCATTCTGTTCCACAGCTTCAATAACGCCCTGAACACCTTCGCCGTGGAAGGGACCGTCAGTCCCCGGACGGAGCTGTTGATCAACGCCGGGCTGATCCTGCTTCTGCTTCTCTATCTGTTCTACCTGCTCCGGGCGCTGCCGGAGCCGAAAGAGGAATAAGCGTCAAAACGCCGCCCGGCTTGCAATTGCCGGGCGGCTTCGTTATACTATTCTTCAATAAGACGATTAAAAATCGTTTTATTGAAGATTGGTATTATAATGGAAAATCACAGAAACCCAGAAGGAGGACACACCATGAAATGGATGGCGGCATCGGATATCCACGGCTCCGCGCTCTACTGCCGGCAGACCCTGGAGGCCTTTGAGCGTGAGGGAGCGGAGCGGCTTCTGCTGCTGGGCGACCTGCTGTATCACGGCCCGCGCAACCCCCTGCCCGAGGGCTATGATCCCAAAGAGACGGCGGCCCTGCTCAACGGGTATAAAGACAGACTTCTCTGTGTGCGCGGCAACTGCGACGCGGAGGTGGACCAGATGGTGCTGGAATTTCCCGTTTTGGCGGAGTACGCGCTGCTGATGCTGGGCAGACGCATGGTGTTTCTCACCCACGGGGACCACTATCATCTCAAGGCCCTGCCGCCTCTGCTGCCGGGAGACCTGCTGCTCCACGGGCACACCCATGTCCCCGCCTGGGAGCCCTTCGGGCAGGATAACCGGTATCTGAACCCGGGCTCCGTCTCTCTGCCCAAGGACGGCACGCCCCGGGGCTATCTGATCCTGACGGAGGAGGAGCTGGTCTGGAAAACCCTGGACGGCGAAATCTACCATCGGGAGAGCCTTTGAAAAACATTTCAAAATTTGAAGTTTTCTCTTGCCACCGGCGGTGCTCGGGGGTATAATCCTGTTGATACATGGGAGAAAAGGAGAACGGGCATGACCGAGGAGAAGAAAAAAGAGATCTGGCGCGTGGTGAAATTCACGCTCTTTTCCGCCAGCGCTGGGCTGATTGAGATCGTCAGCTTCACCCTGCTCAACGAGTTTACCGGCTGGAGTTACTGGCCCTGTTACCTGATTGCGCTGGTGCTGTCGGTACTCTGGAACTTCACGCTGAACCGGAAGTTCACCTTCAAGTCCGCGGCAAACGTCCCGGTGGCCATGCTGAAGGTGGCGCTGTACTACGCGGTCTTTACCCCGCTGAGCACCCTCCTGGGCAACTACCTGGCCGAGACTCTGGGCTGGAATGAATACCTGGTCACGGGGCTGAATATGCTTCTGAACTTCGTGACGGAGTTTCTGTATCAGCGCTTTTTTGTCTACGGCAAGAGCATCGATACTGCGGAGAAGTAACATATATCACAACGACACCGCCGCCGGAAACCCGGCGGCGGTGTCGCTGTAATGGCTGTTTTTTATTTCCTGTTCTTCTGCCAGAGGACCCACAAACCCTTCAGCAGCAGGTCGTCGTCCAGGAGTATCTTCCGCCGGCAGTAAGGCATGATGGCCTGGGCAATACCGCCGGTTGCTACCACCGTACAGGGGTAGCCGATCTCCTCCTCCATCCGCTCGATCATGCCGTCGATGGAGGCGGCGGTGGCGTAGACCGCGCCGGAACGCATGGAATCCACCGTGTTGGTGGCGATGACCTTCTTCGGCGCGGTGATGGAGATGTCCGGCAGCAGACTGGTGCCGGAGGCCAGCGCTCCGTAGGCAAGCCTTACCCCGGGAAGGATTGCCCCGCCCCGGTAGCAGCTGTTTTTGTCAATGAGCACGATGGTGGTGGCGGTGCCCATGTCCAGCACGATGACGGGAACGCCGTAGCAGGCCATGGCGCCCACGCTGCCCACCACCAGATCTCCGGCCAGGGTGCTTGGATCGTCGATGCGCACGTTCATCCCGGTCTTCATGCCGGGACCCACCACCATACAGTCAAGCCCCGTAATGCGCTTTACTGCCGCGGTCAGAGGGCTGTTCACCGGGGGCACAACGGAGGAGAGAATGGCCCCCTCGAAGCAGGCGGGGTCGATGCCGTTAAAGTCCAGAATCTGCTTGAGCTTGATGGTATACTCGATCTCCGTCTCCCGAAGACCGGTCTGTATGCGGACCACGCTGCAGATTTTGCCGTCTTCCAGACAGCCGAGAACAATGTTGGTGTTGCCTACATCCAGGGCAAGAATCATAACGGGCACCCTTCCTTTTCTTAAGGCAATACTGCATAATCCGGCAAGAGCAGATTCCGAGAAAAACCGAGTTCTGATGATGGCACTTCTTTGCAGGAATACCTTCTGTATTTCAAGAAAAGTGACGAAATCAGGGCGCGGATTTTCCGGGAGATG
>CAMVIC010000043.1 GCA_947167435.1 uncultured Clostridia bacterium
AGCCGGAGGGCAGCACCTCCCGCAGCCGGTCGGCGGAGATCCTGACCGTCTCCCGTTGATTGGGCTTCGGCTTTGACAGGATCTCATCAATCTGCTCCGGGGTACATACAGCGGATCTGTGCATCCGCGAGGCTTGGGAATAGGACGGGGTCACGTCATCCCTGGCGGCAATCTCGGCGATATACGCCTGAGCGGATTCATCCAGATAGGAGAGCTCCACGCCAACGGAAAAGGCGATCCGCCCCTTGTCTACCAGGTCCAGCAATTCAGGACTGAGGTAGGTCAGCCGAATATATCGCTGGACTGTTCTGCCGCTTTCGGTATCCGAAACAGCATCACGGGACTTGTGGCCAACTTGTCCACATCTTTTTCCTCGCCGATCCAGCGCCTCCAGCTTCAAGCGATACGCAAACGCCTTCTCGCTGGGCAGGATATGCTCTCGGTGCAGGTTGCTGTCCACCAGTTCCACTGCCGCTGCGTCCCGGTCGATCTCACGGATGAACGCGGGCACTGTCTCCAGTCCGGCCCGCCTCGCCGCATGGAGCCTCCGGTGTCCGGAAATCACCTCGTATTCTCCGGGGCTGCCCTCCAGTGGTCTCACCAGCAGCGGGGACATGATCCCATGCTCCCGGATGCTCTCCGTCAACTCGTCCATCTCCGCATCGTCAAGAACCTTGTAGGGATGGCCCTCAAAGGGATAGAGCTTACTGATCGGAACTCGTGTAATCTGTGTATCGTTCTTGCTGCCGTCCGTAATCCTCGCGGACGCGTCCCATTCGTTCATCATTCAAATCTCTCCTTTTCTCATTTTCAAAAACACAGGGGTCTCAGGGATCTCCCTGAAATCGTCGAGTGATATCACGAGACGTTGCTTGTCCGGTTTCGGACAAGCAGGCATGTGCCTGTGCACATGCGTTGCTTGCTGAGATTGCGTCACGTACATTCGGCCTCTAGGCGATCGGACAGCCTATTTGCCGCAATCTCATCCTCCTCACTTGTGCTGACGTGGCCGAATGGCCCTCTTTCGCAAAAAAGGGGCCACTCAGTCAGAAAATGCTTGGTTGGCAGGAAAAAGAGGGCCACCTTCTGCCGGAATCGGGGCCCATGCTTATCGTCCTTACAGGCTGAAAAGAAAAAGTGGGGCCACTTTTCGGGAAAATGACCCCACTTTAGAAATCGCGAGGCCTCGGTCCCAAAATGTAGGACCACTTTCGCCCGAAAGTGGGGTCACTTCCCGCCAGCGGTATCACGATTCCTTTCTTTCAGCCAAGTAATATACTCAGTCTTGTTCTCTCAGTATGATTAGGGTCTGTTTTTCCGACCTTTAGAAGTCTGGTTTTCCGACCTCATGGAAAAATGCTTCACATAGATGCGGGACGGGCTGCCCCGACCCTGGCGCTTCTTTTCGATCAGCCCGGCGATCTCCAGTTCACGCAGGAGCTTACAGGCCTTCTCCTTGCAGCAGCACAGGTCGGCCTGTATGGAGGCAATCGTGTAATAGAGATAGACGCGGCCATGCTCGTCCAGCCACCGCTTCTTCACAGAAAGATCCATACGGTCCAGCAGGAGCCCGTACAGCAGCTTAGCGTCGGTCGAGACAGAACGATACAACTGGTCTGTGATCAGGGCCTTGGGGACGCGATAGAAGGGGTATTCAATGGCGTCCCGTTCTGTGAAATAGTCGTTCAAGTTGTTATCTCCTTTGTAATTGTCATCATGTGCCGTCGTTCCCGATCCCGTTCCTGCCCCGGCGTCTCGCCGCGGCGTTGCCTCGCTCATATCCTCGCAAGGCCATATCCCATCGGGCGGCTATTCAGTTTTCAAGGTACAGGAGATCACACAAATCCCTTCACTGTGCTCGGACAAGAGGGTCCTGTTTTGGGGGTTACTGGCTGCTGCTTAAAAAGTCCTCCCATAATGTTTGGACAAAGGGGTACCAAAAAAGAAGTCTGTTTTGAGCTTTTCTTGAAAAAAGATCCCGTCGATTGTTAAGCCATGCGAAGACCCATTTATGGGGGTATCCGAAGCAAACTTCAACGTGAAATGCATATTTGAGAGCTTGTCAAAAGCCCCTCAAGAGAGCTCATCAAAAAGCCCCTCAATCTCTTACCGCAACATTGAGGGGCAAAAAACGACACATAATTTCAAAAAAAGCCCCCACCCTTCTACCGCGACATTTCGATTGCGAAACGGCCAGGGTATCCGTAAGATTTCCCTCACTTCTCTACAGCAACTTTTTTGAGTCCAAAACGAAACTGAAATGCGTAAAGAATCTGTGAACTCTGCTGTTTCGCCTCCACCCCTACTGATTTGCAGTGAAAGGTGAAAAAGCACACCCTGTTTTGAAAAAACGAAAAACGCCCATGCCTCCCCATACTCTATTGCGACATAAATGTGGATAAACGAAACCCATGCTGCGAAAAAAAGCGTATGTCTTTCACTTATTTGCAGTGAATGGCGAAAAAGCACACCCTGTTTTGAAAAACAAAAAGCGCTCATGCTTCTCCAATCGGAGTTGCATGAGCGCAATCGGGAAAATCATATTAATCAAGTTGTGATATCTGGAAAGATACCATTCCTGAGTGAAGCTATGATCAGCTCCTTTGCCTTTAGACTACAGCATATCATAGTCTTCAGCCCGCACCGTTTCAGCGACTGGTGTGTCCACGAGGCAGCAGGGATGAGCTGCTGCATCCGGTGGCAATGGAACAACTGAGATATTCAACCGTTTTATTATCTGCTCATGCGCAATCAGGCGGCCATTGCACTTTTTTCGTTTTGTTCCGGATCCCGAGAAAAATATTCATACCGGTTTTTCTGTCTGCTCTTGACATGGCATGTCATCACGCGTATAATATAGTAAGTTTTCCAAGCCTTTTGTCCTAAGGGAAACGCGATCCTACGGACAACTGGCCGGAGTGGGGAATGACCGTCCTGCACTCCCGAAGTCGATGCCGGAAACGGCGCGGCTTTCCGTGTTTGAGAAGGAAAGCGGCAGTTGGATAAGCGGAGTCGGTGCGCCTAGGCGCACTTTATGTCCGTATCGGAGTCTATGCCCGTTTTGATTCTCACAAAGAGTCAAAACGGGCTTTTTGCTTGTCCTGAAAGAAGAATCATTGCTATCTGCTCCGCGCTGCGACAGGTGATTGTGCTGCTGATCGCGCTGTTTGCCGCAGCCTTCCTTGCCTCGTTCATTGTGGGGCGATACAGTACGTTTTGAGCGGAAAGAAGGTGCGCGATGAAGCGCATAGGTTCTATTTTTCTGATCGTCATCCTATCGTTTTCTCTGCTGGCAGGCTGCGGCACCACCGGCAGGAAGAACACACCGGAGATGGAGGAAACCGTAACCTTCACGGACAGCGCCGGGCGGCAGGTAACGGTTCCGGCAGAGATCACCCGGGTCGCCCCCTCCGGGGCGGTGGCGACGATGTTTCTCGCCAGTGTCTGCCCGGATTACATGGTCTGTATCGCCTCCACACCCTCCAGCAGCCAGTATAAATATCTGGACAGTTCACTTTTGAAACTGCCTACCACCGGCCAGCTCTACGGCAGCAAGAGCACCATCAATCTGGAGTCGCTCATGAGCGCCCGGCCCCAGGTCATCATTGACTTGGGCGACGCAAAGGACGGCATCAGCCGGGACATGGACGCCCTGCAGAAGCAGACAGGTATCCCGGTGGTATTTATCGAGGCCGACCTGCCTCACATGGCAGAGGCTTTCCGCATGCTGGGGCAGCTGCTTACAGGAAAGGCTGCCCACTGCGAGGAACTTGCGCAGTACGTGGAGGAGACCGTCTCCCTGGCGGAGACGAACGCCGCGCGCATCCCGGAGAGCGAACGCAAAAGCGTCATGTATACCTCCGGCGTCTCCGGGCTGAACACCAACGCCGAGGGCTCCACCCAGGCGCAGGTGCTGCCGCTGATCGGAGCGGCAAACGCCGTCACCGTGGAGGACGTGAGCAACCGCGGCGGCGGCAACTCCATCAACATGGAGCAGCTCTATCTCTATGACCCGGACGTGATCCTCTTTACAGCCGGCAGCATGTATTCCGACGCGGCATCTGACCCAGCCTGGCAGCAGGTGCGGGCCGTGAAGGAGGGGCAGTATTTCGAAATCCCGGCGCTGCCCTACAACTGGATGAGCAATCCGCCCTCGCTGAATATGCTGCTCGGCATCCGCTGGCTGGGCAATCTGCTCTATCCGAATCTCTATGATTACGATATGGCAGCCGAGGCCCAGCGGGCTTACCGGCTGCTCTGGAACTACGAGCTCAGCGACGACGAGGCGCGGGAAATGCTCTCGCGCTCCACGCTGCGGGAGGCGATGCCATGAGAAGGCGGCTGTATGCCTTCGCACTGTGCCTCGGGCTGCTGGCACTGCTGCTTCCGGCACCCGCCCGGGCGGACGCCGTGACCGACACCATCGGCATCTATGTCGGCTATTACGGTTGGGCAGAGTCGGACTATCTGGAAAAGGTCACTTACCACTGGACGGAGCTGGACGACTTTTTCGGCGGCGCGCTGGATACCCATGAGAGCATTTACAGCTACTACAGCGGCAGCCGCACCTATCTGGTGGCGGCGCGGGGCTTTTCCATCCGCGATCTGCTGCTCTATGCGGGGATCGACGTCTGGAGCATTGGCAGCATTGATTTCTTTACCCAGGATCACGCCAACGGCGCTTACCGCAGCTTCTCCCGCTGGTCGCTGCTGGACATGCCGCGCTATTACTTCCCGAATCTGGCCGCGAATGAGGAGACCGGCGAGATCTACGCCTGGGACGGAGGCGACGTCTGGGACGGCGCGACGACGGTAGAGGCCATGCTCGCGCTGGAGGACTATACCGAATGGGACACTGTCGGCAGCGAGTTTGAGCAGCGCTATGACAGCGCGCTTCTGTCCCCCAACTGCCGCTTCCATCTGTTCTTCGGCCAGGCCGACCCCACCGAGGCCAGCACCAGCTCCGCGGCAAAGTATTGTTATAAGATCCTCATTACCTTTACCGGGACCCCGGTGCTCAGCACCGAGGAGACGGACATGACCCTCAAGATCGGCAGCGGCAGGAAGCTTGAGGTGGACGTCGACGCGGAGGACGGACTGCTCAACGACTATGTGCTTGCGCATATCGTCTGGTCCAGCAGCGACGAAAGCATCATTTCCGTCGCCCCGGACGAAACACTGAGCGTCCACGCCGAGGGCGAAGCGGTGATCACCGCTTCCTTCGGGGAATCCTCCGTATCGGTCCATGTCAGCGTCGGCGGCGAAGAGGACGGGACCGGCGGCACCAGCGGGGAAGGCGGCGGAGCGCCGGGCGTAGAGACCGACGGGGACGGACCCGCCGCGCCCGGAAACGACCCGCTCTCCGCGCCCGCGCAGCCAACCGCGCCGGAAACACAGCCCGTTCCGGCCGCGCCGATCCAGACCCCGGAACCACCCCCCTCCCCCACCCCGGAACCGACCCCGGAACCGACTCCCGAGCCTACGCCGGAGCCGCCGGAGCCCGGGATCGAGCTGCCGCCACAGGACATTGTGCCGGAGCCGGAACCCATCCCGGCGCAGCAGATTTATACGATCCGCCCGGAGGCGCTGGCAGGGCTGCTGAAAAGCAGCCCGGAAGCCGCCGCGGAGAGCGGTGGCCGGATGCAGCCCGACAGCGCCCAGCTCACGGTGCCGCCGCCGGAAAAGCCGCCTTACACGGCGCCGATCCTCTGCGCAGCGCTCGGCGCCTTTGCACTCGGTTTTATCTATGAGATCATACGATTCCGCCGCTTGAAGCAGCTGCGGACGAAGCATAGGAGGTAACGCCATGGGAACAACATTTGATATTGGAAACATTCTCCGCGCCGTTGCCAGCGCGATGCACGATCCCGTCATCATTCTGCTGATCATTTCCCTGCTGGCCGCCGTTGCGCTGCTGGGCTGGCTTCTGGCGGAATATTTTACCGAGCGGCGGCATATGCGCGCATCGCTCCCGGCCATGCTGGAGGAGATGCAGCACACGGACGACCTGCCCGCAGCCATCCAACAAAGCGGCCTACTGCAGCGGCAGAAAGACGCCCTTACGGAGCTGGCCGCCCACCCGGATTTCTCGCCGGAGCTGCGGGAGGCGCTGGCTGTCCGGCTGCTGGACGCGGAACAGGAACGCTATGACCGCATCGTTCGCTTCTCCGAGCTGGTGGCGCGCCTGGCCCCGATGTTCGGTCTTCTGGGGACGCTGATCCCTTTGGGCCCCGGCATCATCGCACTGGGCCAGGGCGATACGTTCACGCTTTCGGCGAGCCTTCTGACCGCCTTTGATACGACGGTGGCAGGCCTGCTGGCCGCCGCGGTCGCCACGGTGGTTTCCGCGGTGCGGAAAAGCTGGTATAAGGAATACGTCTCCACGCTGGAGGTGCTCAGCCAATGTGTGCTCGACAGGGAGAAGGAGGCGGCGGTATGACGCGCTTAAGAGCCAGAAGGATGCGCTCGGAGGACAGCCCGGTCAACCCCATGGATGGCCTTGGCAATCTGGCCGATGCCATGCTGGTGCTGGCCGTCGGCATCATGCTGGCGCTGATCCTCAACTGGAAGCTGGACATCACGACAGTATCCACCCAGGAGCCGGAGGCGGCCGAAACGCCCATCGCCATCGACGAGCAGGATATGCGGGATGCGGAGGAGCAGGAGCTGGACGAGGAGAAGCTGCAGCGCGTCGGCGCGCTGTATTATGACGAGGAAAGCGGCCTGTTCTACGCCGTGACGGGGGATTGACGCCATGAAACGATTCGTTTGTATGACACTTGCGATCCTGCTCTGCTTTGCGCTGCTTCCTGTACCGGTGGGCCACGCCGCGGCCGAAATATGGGACGGCACGGTGGATATCTCCTGGTACGACCCGGCGGCGAGCGAATTTTATCTCTCCACCCCGGCGCAGCTGGCGGGACTGGCCGCGCTGGTAAACGGCATGGCGGACCCGGCCTGCCCGAGCATGATTGGCGACGCCGGCGTGCTGGAGAGCATTCCGGTCCATGATTTCCTGCTGGTGGGCGCCGGCGGCGGCAACGTCAGCGACACGGTCTACGCCAGCGGCATCGACTTTGCTTACAAGACGATCTATCTCACCGCGGACATGGACATGGGCGGCGTGTATGACGCCGCGACCGGAACATGGAGCGGCCCGAACTGGACGCCAATCGGCGGGAAGTTCCCGATGCTGCCGGACGAGGTCGCCGGGGACTGCCTAACGCTGGACACCCGCTTCAACGGCGTGCTGGACGGACAGGGCCACAGCATCAAAAATCTTTACTGCGACCGCTACGCGACCAAGGGCTTCCCTTACTCCATGGCCATCGGCGTCGTCGGCTATCTGGGCGGCGTCGGCGGCGTGGACAACTATTCCGGCAATGTCCGGGAATTTGAAAACGGCTGGCAGCCCGGCGTGCGCAATCTCGTGCTCGCGTCCGGCTCCATCCGCGGACGCCGCATGGTGGGTGGCATTGTCGGGCGGGTGGACGAGACCTCTGACGGCGTGTTTATCGAAAACTGCGCTAACTTTGCCTCCGTGCGCAGCACGGACGCCAAGGGCGTCGGCGGCATCGTCGGTTCTGGCTGGGGCAAGGGCGTCGTGCGCGGCTGCTACAACGCCGGGGCGATCTCCACCACCTACTCCTCCCCTGCCGGCGGCATCATCGGCACAGAGGGCGGCATGGATGTCTATTGCTGCTACAACATCGGCCCCATCGACACCAACGGCCATAGCCGGGGCCGCGCCATCGGCAGCCACGACTCCGGCGTTTACACCGTTGCCAACTGTCTCTATCTCGACGGCAGCGGCGATGACTTATTAAGCCCCGGCTTCTATGTCGGGGCAAGCAAGCGCATCCGTGTCTCCGTTACCGGCATGACCGACGAGGAGCTGAAAAGTGAGGCGGCGCTGGCTATTCTCAACACGGATGGGGCCGTGTTTGCCCCGGACACCTCCGGCATCAACGGCGGCTATCCGGTGTTGTGGTTCCAGAACGGCAACGCCGGTGGGACCTGCGCGCTGCGCCTGGAGCAGCCGGACGAGGGCGGAACCGTCGGGATCGAACAGGGCGAAACGGTCCGTTTCGGTGAAAGCGTGAAGCTCAGCTATACCGCCGAGCCGGGCTATGAGCTGGACCATTTCACGGTCAACGGTGCGCCCGTCAGCGCAGACGTTTTCACCGCCACGGGCGACGCGACGATCTCCGCCGTGTTCAAGCTCCTCCACTTCGTAACGCTGACGCTGCCGGAAAGCCGGGACTTCTATGTGGCTGCCGCCTGCAACGGCGAGCAGAAGCGCTCCGGCGACCGGCTCCGGGAGGGCGACCGCCTTGCGCTGCTCCTCCACGGTTATGAGGACGCTTCCCCGGAGGACATGGACCGGGAATTCATCGACGCCTATGAGCTGACGCTAACCGGCACGCAGAAGAACGCGGACGGCACATGGACCGTGACCGGTGCGGAGGACGTAACGGCGCAGGTAAGCCGCCGGACACAGCCGAAGCAGTGGATCATACTGGCCGACGTCGACTGGTATACCCGCAATCCGCAGAATATAGAGTATACGCTTTCAACAGCGGAAGAACTGGCGGGGCTGGCGTATCTGGTGAACCGCCGCGGCCTGACCTTCGCGGGGGTGACGATCCGGCTCGGAGCCGACATTTCGCTGGAAAACACCGACGGCACCGTCGGGCGGCGATGGTGGACGCCCATTGGCAGCAGCATGGCGAAGAGCTTCCAGGGCGTCTTCGACGGGCAGGGCTTCGCGGTTTACAACATGGAGATCGACGAAAGCAGCAGCTACGCCGCGCTTTTCGGCTGCTGCGCAGGCGCTGAGATCAAAAATCTCAGCGTTTACGGAAGCGTGCGCTCCTCCGTCTCCGCCGCCTACGCAGCGGGGATCGCCGCCTATGTCAGCGGCGGACGCATTACGAACTGCTCCAGCTACGCGGAGATCAGCGTCGACGGCACCCACGCCGCAGGGATCGCAGCCATGCTCCGGGACGGCGCAGTGGTGGAGGACTGCTTCAACTACGGCAGCGTAACCGCCGCCTCCGGCCTGGGCGGCATCGTCGGCGTCTCCGACGGTGGGGACGACGCGATCACGCGCTGCGCAAGCTTCGGCGCGATCACCTCCACTGGCAACAGCACTTACGGCACCGGCGGCATCGCCGGGCGTCTGGCGGGTACCGTCAGCGCCTGCGCGAACTATGGCGCGGTGGCGGGGACAGATCGCTATGTCGGCGGCCTGGTCGGTTACGCGACCACGAAAAACCGCTCCACGATCCTTGACTGTTTGAGCAGCGCCGACGTTGCTTCAGACAATGCCATGGCGACGGCCGCCCTGGGCGGCGTCGTCGGCTACGCCCAATTTCTCAGCATGGGCAACGCGGAATTCCGGGGGAAGCTCCTGCCCGGAGAGGACTTCATAAGCGAACACCTCGGCCCGGAAACAGGGCGCACCGGCACAACGGAGGTCAAGACACTGCAGAGCAGTGCGGAGCTTCCGGCCTTTGAGGCCGCACCCGGCCGCCTTTTCCCGGACGGCAAAAAGGACAGCTATACCGTCCGCTTCTCCGCCGACGGCGAGACCGTTGCGGAACGGAGCTACACCCCCGGCACTGCCTCTGTCGAAGCGCCGGAGCTGCCGCAAAAGGATGGATATACCGCCTACTGGGACAGCTATGAACTGGGTGAACGGGATCTCACGGTGCGGGCGATCTACCGCCCGAGGCTGGTCAGCGGCGGCGACGTGATCCGGGAAAACGGCACATACTTTGTCGCATGGTTCTCCTCTGGAACGATCAGACTCTCCGACGGCGTCGATGCGACACTCCGCGGTGTCTACGGCGGTGAGGACGGCTTTGACGCGCTGACGATCTCCGTCGGAAACGGCGCTTCGCTGACGCTGGAAGATATGGCTCTCTCCGGTGAAGAGACCATGCTGGACTTCGCCGGGAACAACACGCTGACACTGTGCGGTGTAAGCCGCCTGGAAAGCCGCGCGGAGGCTGAGGGCAGCCCTGCCGTACATGCCCGCGGCGATCTGACCGTAAACGGCGACGGTGCGTTATACGTTCTCGCGGGCCTGCGCAATCCGGCGCTGGCGATGGACGCGGGGCACACGCTGACGCTCCGCGGCGGGCTGCTCAGCGTCACGAAGGACACGCTGCTCGGCACAGAAGGCGGCGCGGTGCAGGCCATCGGCTCCGACGTTGTGGTATGCGGCGGGCGTTTGCGCGGCCATACGGACAACGACAACGTGGCAGTATTGGCGGCGGACAAGCTCACGCTTACATCGGGCGAGGTGCTGGCGCAGGCGGAGGCCAGCCCGGCCGCGCTGATGGCGGAGGTCACTGCATCGGGAGGGACCATCGCCGTGCAGGGTCACACCGGCAATTACACGACGGCCGACGCCGCCTATTCCGGCGCGGCGGCCTGCGTCAGCTACTCCGGCATTGCCTTTTCTTCGTTGCTCCCATTTGCGGATGTGTTTGCCGCCGATCCTTACTATGACGCCGTGCTTCGCTGCTATACGGACGGCATTTTCAAGGGCGCGTCAGAAACCTGCTTCGACCCTGCGGAACCAATGAACCGGGCAATGTTCGTCACCGT
>CAMVIC010000044.1 GCA_947167435.1 uncultured Clostridia bacterium
TGAGAATAACACCGGAAAACACCCGGGCGCGATCGTGAGGCCCGCCTATAACTGCGCCGCTACCCTCGCCGCCTCGGTGGAGAGCGTGCTGGAACAGCGCTGTGAGAATTGGGAGCTGCTGATTCTGGACGACGGCTCCGGGGACGAGACCTGGCAGCTGATGCAGAAGCTGGCAGAGCGGGACAGCCGGATCCGCGTGTTTCAAAACGAACGGAACCTGGGCGTCGGCAGAACCCGGAACCGGGGCGTCAGCCTGGCGGAAGGGGACTGGATCGCCTTTCTGGACAGCGACGATCTCTGGACGCCGGATAAGCTGGAAAAACAGCTGGCCCTGTCGGAGGCGCACCCGGAGACGGGACTTTTCTATACCGGCTCCGGCTTTATCCGGGCGGATGGGACGCCGCTGGACTATGTGCTGCATGTGCCGGAGACGCTCAACCGCCGGCAGCTTTTAAAACAGAATCGGATTTCCTGCTCCTCCGTGCTGGCGCGCAAGGCCCTGCTGGAGCAGTACCCCATGCCTGCCGGCACCGGATTGCACGAGGATTTTGCCGTCTGGCTGCGGATTCTGGAGCACAACGGCCCCGCCCGGGGCGTGGACGAGCCGCTGCTGGTTTACCGCCGCTCCGCCGGGTCCAAGTCCGGCAACAAGTGGAAGGCTGCCCGCATGAACTGGAACACCTATCGCGCCGTGGGACTGGACCCGATCCGTGCCGGCTACTATATGATCTGGTACACGGTAAACGGCGTGAAAAAATACAGCAAGCTGAGATAGAGAATCATGGACGAAACCTTTGACAGAGAACTGAAAGCCGCCCTGCTTGACATGATGGCCTGGTTTCACGACTTTTGCGTGGAGCAGGAAATCCGCTACTATATGCTGGGCGGAACCATGCTGGGCGCTGCCCGCCATAAGGGCTTCATCCCCTGGGATGATGACATCGACGTGGGCGTGGTCAGCGAGGATTACGTGCGCCTGGAGGCGCTGATGACCGGCTCCGGACAGAAGCGTTATCTGCTGGAGACGCCGCTGAGCCCGGCAAAAGACTTTAACTACTGCTTTTCCAAGCTCTATGATACCCGCACCACCCTGGTGGAGAACACCCGCTACAAGACCCGGCGTGGTATCTATCTGGACATTTTCCCCCTGGTGGGCACGGGGAACACCGCGGAAGAGAGTCACGCGTGCTATGCCGCGCTGGAACGGCGATTCAACTTCTTCCTGGCACGCACCACCGGCATCCGCCGGGGGCGGAGTCCCTTGAAGAACGCCGCGGTACTGGCCGCCCGCCTGGTCCCGGCAGACACGAAGAACATGCTTCACCGTCTCCACGCCGACGCAAACGCCAGAGGCTTTGATGCCTGCAGCTTCGGCGGAAACCCCTTCGGCGCCTGGCACGAGCGGGAGATTATGGAGCGCAGCATCATGGGCGAACCCACGCTCTACCCCTTCGAGCAGCTGCATCTCTACGGTGCTGAGGACGCCGACGCCTACCTGACCCATCTCTACGGGGATTGGCGCAGGCTGCCGCCCGAGGAGAAGCGGGTGAGCCATCACGATTATCTGAGCTGTGATCTGCACCGCTCATATCTGGAGTAAGAATACCGGGACAGGAGAAGAACGTGAAAGTTTTGATTGTGAGTCATACGGTCATCAGCCGGACCAACAACATGGGAAAAACGCTCCTGTCCTATTTTCGCGCCTTCCGGCCGGAGGAGCTTGCCCAGTTTTACATCCACAGCATGGTTCCCACGGATGACAGCATCTGCCGGAATTACTACTGCTTTTCCGACCGGGACGCGCTGCGCTCCCTGATCCCGACAGGGCAGCAGGGGAGAGTATACACCGCGGAGCAGATCCAGACGGAGCGGGAGGACAGCCGCACCGACCAGGGCGTTGCCGCCTCGGTGTATCAGTTCGGCCGTCGGCGCACGGGAGGCGTGTATCTGGCCCGCAACCTGCTCTGGGGCATGAGCCGGTGGAAGACGCAGCGGCTGAAAAACTGGATTGATGATTTTTCGCCCGACCTGGTGTTTTTCATGTCGGGGGACTATGCTTTCCTGTATGATATTGCCTGCTGGATTGCGGATTACGCCCGCGTCCCGCTGGCGGTCTGCTGTGTGGACGACCATTACATCCAGAACCGCAATGCCGATACCCTGACCGGCCGCGCCGCCCACAGGGGCTTTCTGCGCACGGTAGAGCGGACCATGGCCCGCGCCTCCTGCATTTTTACGATCTGTGACAGCATGAGCCGGGCGTATGAGCGCCTGTTTTCGCTGCCCTGCCACACGCTGCACACCTCGGCGGCGGATCGGGAGCTGGCATTGGATCCGGCGGCAGAGCAACTTTCGTATATCGGCAATCTGAGCTGGGGAAGAAACCGGCAGCTGCTTGCCATGGGACGGGCACTCAGGCGCCTTGGACTGGAGAAGCCCCGCTGCTTGGACGTGTATTCCGGGGAGCTGAATCCGGCGCTGTACGCCGATTTCACCGAGGAAAACGGCATCCGCTTTCACGGCAGCATTCCGCCGGAGCAGGTGCTGCAGGTGATGGAAAAGAGCATGGCGGTGATCCATACCGAGTCCTTTGACCCTGTCATGCAGGAGACGGTGCGATACTCGGTCTCCACCAAGATCGCGGAGTCTCTGATGTACGGCCCCTGCCTGGTGGCCTATGGTCCGAGGGGGATTGCCTCCATGGACTATCTGGAGGAAAACCGGGCCGCCTGGTGCATCCATTCGCCCGAGGAGCTGGAGGAGGGCCTGCGGCGGATTCTGACCGATGGGGCTTTGCGGGCGCAGATTCTGGAGCAGGCGCGGAAGCTGGGGCGGGAGAACCACAGCCAGAACCGGAACCCGGAGAAGCTGCGGCACTGGCTGCAGGAGATTGTTGACAAGGAAAAAGCGGAGACGCGATGAAAGTACTATTTGTGAATGTAGTCTGCGGCGTGGGGAGTACCGGCCGAATCGTGACCGACCTGTGCGCGGTTCTGCGCACGGAGGGGCACAGCTTCCGCGTCGCCTACGGATATGGCACTGCCCGCGGCATCGCGCCGGAGGACAGCTTCCGCACGGTGGGAAAGGGGGGCTATTACGCCCACAACGCCCTGTCCCGCCTGACCGACCATGCCGGCTTTTATTCCACAGCCGCCACCCGGCGCCTGATTCGGCGGATTGAAGAGTATGACCCGGATCTGATCCATCTGCACAATCTGCACGGATACTATCTGAATGTGGAGCTGCTCTTTGACTATCTCAGACGTGCCGGAAAGCCGGTAATCTGGACGCTGCACGACTGCTGGCCTTTCACCGGGCACTGCGCCTATTTTGACGCCGCCGGCTGCGACCGGTGGAAGAGCGGCTGCCATGACTGCACGCAGCTGCGCAGCTATCCCAAATGCTTCCTGGGCGGCGACGTGGCGCGAAACTACGCCCGGAAAAAGGCTGCCTTTTGCGGTGTGGAGCGGCTGGTGTTTGTCACGCCCTCTCACTGGCTGGCGGGCCTGGTGGGCGAATCCTTCCTTGGGGATTATCCGGTGCGGGTGATCCACAACGGAATCGATCGGACCCTGTTTTGCCCGCAGGAGAGCGACCTGCGCCGCAACCACGGCTGGGAGAACAGAAAACTGGTGCTGGCGGTGGCCAGCGAGTGGAACGCCCGCAAGGGAATGCAGGACGTGTTTTCCCTGGCCAGAAAGCTGGGACCGGACTATCAGACCGTTATGGTGGGGGTCCGAAAGGAGCAGCTCTCCCTGATCCCGCCGGAGGTTTATCCCATCCGGAAAACCGGCAGCGCGGCGGAGCTTGCACAGCTCTATGCCGCGGCCGACGTGCTGGTCAACCCCACCTATGAGGACAATTTTCCCACCGTGAACCTGGAGGCGCTCGCCTGCGGCACGCCGGTACTGACCTACCGGACCGGCGGCAGCGTAGAGGCGGTGGATGAAAGCTGCGGGATTGTCGTGGAGCGGGGCGACGTGGAGGCGATGTGCCGGGCGATACCCGAGGCGCTGAAGCTTCACCGGGAGGATGCCCGCCGCCGCTCCCGGCTTTTTGACCGGGAGGACAGATACCGGGATTATCTGTCCCTGTACCGGGAAATGCTTGGAACGGAGAAATAATCTGCGAGGTGCCGGATGGCAATCTATTATGTTTCCTGCGCGCTTCTGTTTGCCTATGGGCTCATGACCCGGGCGGCTTTTCCTTCCGCGCGGCAGGCGGACAAGCGAATCGTGTACGCCGTCTTCGGCCTCTGGTTTCTTCTGCTGGCTCTGCGGCATCCGGCCATGGGGCTGGATCTGGGCTATGAGGCGCAGCGGGGTTATCTGGTGTCCTTTCAGGCGCTGAACGAGTTCCCTCTGGAGATGGTGCGGGACGTGGCGGGAATACGCCCCTATGAGACCGGCTATGTGATCTTCAACATCCTGTTGGGAAAGATCTGGGACAACCGGCAGTTTCTGCTGGCGGTCTGTGCGGCGTTGAGTGTGCTGCCAATCGGCTGGACTCTGGCGAAAGAGAGCTGTGACGGCGGCCTTACCGCGGCGGTTTATATGGCTCTGCCCTGCTCGCTGTTGGGCTTTTCCGCCCTGAGGCAGGCTGTGGCCCTGGGCTTTCTGATGCTGGCGCTGTGCTGTGTGCTGCGGAGAAAGCCGCTGTTGTTTGTCCTGCTGGTGGTGCTGGCGGCCCAGTTTCACAAGGCGTCCTATCTGTTTCTGGTCGCCTATCCGGTCTACCATGTGCCGGTGAATTATCGCTGGCGGCTGGTGTCCCTGGCGCTGCTCCCACTGCTGTATGTGCTGCGCCGCCCCCTCTATATGTTCGCGGTCTCCCACGTTTACTCCATGTACAACATCCCCGACAACAACGGCTCCATCAATCTGCTGATCCTCTACGTGCTGCTGTACCTGTTCTGCACGGTATTCCAGTACGGTGAGCGCAGCGGCGCCGAAAACGGCGAGGACGCGCGGCGGGTCAACGGCCTGATGAACCTGTTTTACGGCGCGGTGTTCTGCCAGGTCTTCGCAGGGGTACACAACGTGGCCGCCCGCATGGGCTATCCCTTTACGCTGGCGCTGCCCCTGCTGCTGCCGCTGGTGGTCTCCCGCATCCGGGACGCCCGGACCCGGCAGCTGATCCGCAGTCTGCTTTTGCTTTTTTTTGCCGGCTTTGCACTGCTGGCAATCTGGCGCATGGGCTGGGCCCGTGCCTGGGACTACCGCTTCTTCTGGCAGAGCCCGCCGCAGTTTGGATGATTTGAGGTATTGATGGATAACGGACGACTGAAAAAGAATATCTCCTGGATTTTTGCGGCAAACCTGATCCATGCGGCCTTCTCTTTTCTGCTGAGCATTTTTGTTGCGCGCATCCTGAGTCTGGACGACAACGGAATCCTGGGCTATGCCACCTCCTGGATTACCTTCGTCTCTTACTGCACCGGACTGGGTTACGGCGGCATCATCACCAAATGCTTTGCCGAGGACGAGGAGCGTGCGGGCACCTATCTGCGCACCCTGGTGAGCTTCCGTCTGGTGCTGGCGTGCCTTGGCGTCGTTGTTCTGCAGCTCATCATCCGGAGCATGAACCCGGGGGAGACGCTGCTGCACCGGGTGGTTCTCTGCCAGTCCGTCTCCATCTTCTTCGGGGAACTTGACCTGTTCGTATACTGGTTCCGGTACATCAACAAGGCGAGAATCTCCGCCATCGTGAAGCTGGTGGCCTTCGCGGTCTCCGCCGTCTGGCGCATCGTGGCGCTTGCGGTGTTTCACAGCCTGCTGGGCTACGCCATCGGCGTCGCCATGGAGACGATCCTCAACGGCAGCCTGGTCTGTGCCATCTACTTCCGCTATCCCAAGGGGCGCTTTGCCTTCGATTTTTCCGTGGGGATCCGGGCGCTGAAAAGCTCCTATCCCTTTATCTTCTCCTCCATCCTGCTGACCATCTACGGGCAGGCGGACAAGATCATGCTGAAAAACATGGTTGACGATGCGTCCGTAGCCCTCTACACCGTGTCGCTGACGCTGGCGGGCTGTATCGCAATGCTCCCCAACTCCCTGATCGAGGGCTTCCGGGCGGACGTGATGGAGGCTAAGCTCCATGACGAGCAGCTGTTTCAGCGCCGGATGCGGCAGCTGTATGCGGTGGTATTCTGGCTGTGCGTCGCCTACGGGCTGCTCGTCACCGTGTTTGCCAAGTGGATTCTGCTGGTTCTGTACGGCAGGAAGTACCTGGGGGCGGTCTCGTCGCTGTCGCTGATCGTGTGGTACACTGCCTTTTCCTATTTCGGCGCCATCAACAACCTGTTCATGGTGGCGGAGGGAATCAACAAGTGGGTGCCGGTGAACACCTTCGTGGGCGCGGCCACCAACATCATCCTGAACTTCCTGCTGATCCCCCGCTGGGGGATCGTTGGCGCGGCGCTGGCGTCTCTGCTGACCCAGTTTGCGGCCAACTTCCTGATGATGCTGATCAATCCCCAGCTGCGCAAGGGCTTTCGCCTGATGGTGGCGGGCATCGCGCTGCAGGATATCGGCCACCGGGAGCTGCTGGCGAAGGCGAAAAATATCCTGCTTCGGAAATAAACGAAATGGAGGATTGCCGGAATGGACGGTCAGATCCAAAAACTGAAACAACGGGAGCTGGAGCTGTTCCGGCTGTTTATACAGGTCTGCGAGAAGCTGGACCTGCGCTATTACGTGGTCGGCGGCACGCTGCTGGGCGCCGTGCGGCATCAGGGCTTTATCCCCTGGGATGACGACATCGACGTGGGCCTGCCGCGAGCGGACTATGATCGCTTTGTGCAGCAGGCGCAGGCACTGCTGCCGGACTGGTGCTTTCTGCAGAACTATCATACGGACCCGGCTTATCCCTACCTGTTTTCCAAGCTGCGGGACAGCCGCACCACCTTTATTGAGACTGCGCTGAAGGATTATCCCATCAACCACGGGCTTTACATCGACGTGTTTCCCATTGAATACGTGCCCGAACAGGGTTACCGCCGCTTTGAACGAAAAAACTTTCTGCTGAAGATCCGGGCCAATTACGGGCTGAACGTAAAGCCCTCCTTCAAGATCCGGGTGCTGCAGCGGCTGACGCTGCTGCGCTGGCCCAGACTGCAGGACGCCCTGAAACAGCGGGAGGCGCTGTTTCGGTCCGTGGGGCGCACAGGATTGATGGCCAATCTCTGCGGCGCCTGGGGCAAGCGGGAGATTCTCCCGGCGGAATACTTCGGCGAGGGCACGCCCCAGCGCTTTGAGAATCTGACGGTGCGGGGCCCAGCTGAGTATGACGGGTACCTGAAGGGCATTTACGGCGATTACATGCGCCTGCCGCCGCCGGAAAAACGTGTGGCGCATCATGCATGCGAAGTGATAGACCTGGAAAGACCCTATACGTTCTATGCTGCGCAAAGGGAAAAGGAGATGGTACGGCCGTGAGACAACTGGATCTGGACGAACGGAAAAAACTGCTGGTGGAGATGCTTTCAGCCTTTGCCGATTACTGCGAGGAGCAGGGGCTGCGCTATTTCCTGGATTACGGCACGCTGCTGGGCGCGGTACGGCACGGCGGCTTTATCCCCTGGGACGATGACATCGACCTGGTGCTGCCCCGGGAGGATTACGAACGGCTGTACAGCCTGCTGGAACAGAACCCGGAGGCCATCGGCCCCCATTACCGGCTGGCCAGCACACGCAACCAGTGGTCGGTTCACAAGGCAATTTTCAATCTCATTGACCTGCGGACGATTACCTGCAGCAGACATCGCCGCAAGCGTTTTCACTATCCCGTCTGGATCGACGTGATTCCGGCGGACTATCTGCCGGCAAGCCGGGAGGAACAGCGGGCACTGCGGGAGAAGGTAATCCACAACGTCATGCAGGTGCAGCAGGCCATGAGCCCCGGCTGGGGGAAGTGGAAGGCAATTCATCTGCTGAGAAATCTCCTGATGACGCCGTCCATCGACCGGAAGCTGCGGGAGGTGGAGCAGCTGTGCAAAAACCAGAAGGAGAGCGAGCTGGTCAGCCCCTTCCTCTGCTTTATCAACACCGTCTGGATGGAGGACTATTTCCCGATCTCCTGGTTTGACGACACCATTTTCATGAACTTTGAAGGGAAGCCCTTCCGGGTGCCCAGAGAATACGACAAGCGGCTGCGGGACTGCTATGGCGACTATATGCAGCTGCCGCCGGAAAAGGACCGGGTGCCCCATCTGACGGAGGCCTATTGGCTGCCGGAGGAGGAGACGGACGGCCGCGCGCCGGAAGCAGAGAAACAAAGCCGCTGAGGTATGAGTGGAGGAAAAGCAGGATGAACTGTGCAGCCGTGCTGCTTGCGGCGGGGAAGGGCACCCGCTATAAAGGGACCAAACAGGATGTGCTTTTTCACGGAAAGCCGCTGTGGAGATATGCCTATGAGACCGCTGCCGCGGTGGTCGGCTCAGACAGAATTGTGGCAGTGGGAAAAGATATTCCAGGAGGCGAAACCCGCACAGCCTCTGTCATACGGGGACTGGAGGCGCTGCCCGCCGACACGGAGCGTGTCGTCATTGTGGAGGCCGCCCGTCCGATGGTGACCCGGGGGCAGATCTCCGCGCTGCTGGAGGCTCCGCACCCGTCCGTTTCCTTTGTACGGCCGCTGGTGAATACGGTGATCTTCCGGGACGGGAGATATCTGAACCGAAACGAGCTGTACGACCTTCTGACGCCCCAGGCCTTTGACTACAGGCTTCTGCTGGAGGCTTACCGCACCGGACGGTTTCAGGATATGACGGATGAGACGCGGGTGATGTTTGAGTGTTACGGGATCAAGCCGTGTTTTCTGGAGACGGAATCCAACCTGTTTAAGGTTACCTATCCCGGCGATCTGAACGTGATTGAGGGCATCTATCAACAACAAATGGAAGAGGGACTGAGAAATGAGTAAAAAGGTACTGATAACCGGGGGCAGCGGAGATATTGCCCAGGCGATAAAAAAGCAGCTGGAACAGGAAGGGTATGAAGTTTACGCGCCGTCCAGACAGGAGATGGACGTGACGGACTGGGACAGCATCGACCGGGCCATGAGCGCCTTCCGGCCGGATATCCTGATCAACAACGCCGGCTATGTGGTCCCGCGCTCCATTAAGAACGCAGACCTTGAGAGCACGAAGAAGCACCTGGACATCAATCTGGGCGGCACCTATTACTGCACGGAAATTGCGCTGCGGTACAACCCGGAGCTTCAGATCGTCAATGTTGCCTCCGCCGCCGCAGTGGAGACCCATGCCACCTGGAGCGAATACTGCGCAACAAAAGCGGGCGTTGTGATGGCCACCAGATGCTGGGCAGAAGACGACCTGTACGCCGTAGCGATCTCGCCGGCCCGCACCCGCACCAAGATGCGGAAGAGCCTCTTCCCCGACGAGGATCAGTCGACGCTTCTTGAGCCGGACGATTTTGCAAAGGTGATCATGAAAGCGGTGCACAGGGACTATCCGTCCGGAACCCATATTGTGGTAAGAAAACAGAACGTGCAGGACCTGCTGAAGGAGTGAAAGGGAGGACAGATGAACTGTTCGGAATATCTGGTTGACTTTCTGATCCGGCACGGCGTAACCGATATTTTCGGCTATGCCGGCGGATATATCGTCCCCTTTATGGACGCACTCTATAAACGGAGGGACGAGATTGCCCTTCACGTCTGCTATCACGAACAGGGCTGCGCCCTGGCAGCAGACGGATATGCGCGCACGAGCGGAAAAATCGGCGGGTATTTTACCACCTCGGGCCCCGGTGCGGTAAACGGGCTGGGCGGTCTGGCGGACGCCTGGTTCGACGGGTTCCCGGTCATGGGCATTTGCGGCAACGTTCCGACCAATGAGATGAAGGGCTTTTCCGGCATCCGGCAAAACGGGTTTCAGGAGATGGACCTGGTCTCCATGACCCGAAACATTACGAAGTATTCGGTTACGGCGAATACCAGCGAAGGCTTTGCGGATATCGTCAGCCGTGCATACAATATGGCCCTGCTGGGAAGAAAAGGAGGTGTCATCATTGATTTTCCGCTCGACATACAACAAGCCGATCTTGCTGGTCGGTAACGGTGCCAGAACCGCAGGCGCGGTGGAGCTGGTGCAGGAGTTTGCCAGGAAAACCAACATCCCCCTTCTCACAACCATGAACGGTGTGGACATCGCCCAGGATGACCTGCACATCGGCTTCATCGGAACCCACGGCAACCGGGTGGCGAACATGATTCTCAACGAGTGCGATCTGATCGTCTCCGTCGGGGCGCGGCTGGGCATCCGCCAGGTGGGAAGATTCGTCAACAAATTTGCACCCAAGGCCGACCTGGTGCGCTGCGATATCGACGAATACGAGCTGAGCCGCAATATCAAGGAAAACGAGAAGAAATACCACACCGACGCGAAGGACTTCATGCGCATGATCCTGGAGGAGGACATCCGGGATTATTCCGCCTGGCGGAATCAGTGCCTAGAGGCGAAAGCTTACCTCTCGGCCTTTGACAGACAGCCGGGAAACATGGCTGTAGAGAAGATCGCGTCTCTGCT
>CAMVIC010000045.1 GCA_947167435.1 uncultured Clostridia bacterium
TCATAGATGGTCATGTGGCCGTACAGGGCGTAGCTCTGGAACACCATGGCCATGTCACGGTCCTTGGCGGGGGTCTGGGTGATGTCCTTCCCGTCCAGGAACAGATGGCCGTTGGAGATGTCCTCCAGGCCGGCGATCATGCGCAGGGTGGTGGACTTGCCGCAGCCGGAGGGACCCACCAGGACGATGAACTCGCCGTCCTTCACGTCCAGGTTGAAATCGTAAACGGCCTGGACCTTGTTGTCGTATATCTTGTCGACGTGCTGTAAGCTGAGTGTTGCCATCTCTCTTCCTCCTCCTTATGCGGCCTTCTCCGCCAGGGAGGCCAGGTGCGCGGCCAGCTCCCGGCTGCGCTTGTAGCCGATGACGGCAGCCGCCAGGCAGCAGGCGGCGGAAATGAGCAGGTAGATCACCACGCGGGTGTGCTGGGCAGACTCCATGACCCGGCTGGTCACGCCGGCCACGGTCACCTCGGTGGCAGCCGCCTGGGCGGGCAGGATGAAGATGCGGACCACCTGCAGGATGCCCAGCAGCACCAGCACGTAGGAATACTGGATCTTGTAGTTCTTGATCCCCTCGGAGGAGAGGAACGCGGCCAGCATAAAGACCAGGTTGTAGATGATGGACGCGCCGATGCGGATCTGGTAGTAGAAGTTGCCCACGTTGTGATTCACATCGGATTTATAGATGTTGATAAAGTAGAAGACGTTGAAGAGAATCGCCACGAGAACGAGACTGGAGGACAGGGTGTTCTTGGTGAACCGCATGCGGTCCAGACGGATGCTGCGCTCTTCGTTCATGCTGCGGCCTCCTTTCCGGCATCGATCAGATGCTGCTCTTCCTTCATCAAGCGGAATTTCCAAATCAGGTTTGCGATCAGCAGGACGTTTGCCAGGATCACAAGGGCAAAGACAAAGTAGTGTACGTCGAACCAGAAGGTCGACTCGGTATAGAGGGTGTTGCGCTTTTCGGCAAAGGCCTTCAGTGCCTCAAAATCGATCTGCAGGAACTGCGCCTTGAAGGCGTCGATCTGCGCATGGGCCCAGACGGCCACGTACACGCCCGCCGCGCAGTTGACAAGTGAGGCGACGATGTTGCCCACATAGTATTTGCGGCGCACGTGGGTGTTGGTGATAAACAGCAGCAGGGCAATCAGAATCAGGGCGATGCCCAGATGCAGGAAGGTCTTGTTGAAGCCCTGCATGTCGTAGTAGATAAAGGCGCCGGCCACGGGGTTTCGCCGGGTGTTGTCCGGCTTGTCGGGAGCGCCGATGGTGGTGTACAGCGCGTCGTAAAGATCGGTCATGATCCCCAGAGCATAGAGGAAGACGATCACGCTGGCAGCCAGCACCAGCAGGCACACCGCTTTCTGAAATTTCATCTGCTTCTTGTACATAGTGACCTCCCCGTTGATTGTTTCGGGTCCGCCGTTCCCAAAGGGCCGAAGCCCTTCGGGAACGGTGGTTTTTTACAAATCAACTTCGTAACACCGGTAGGTGAGATTCGCACCGTTACCGGTGCCGCTGTGGAATTGTGTCAGGGATCAGAGATCAGTTGAGGGAGTCGTAGTAGTCCAGAATGTCGCCCCAGGCCATGTCCTTGATGTCCAGGTAAGCGGCGCCGTTCCAGGTGTTGGCCACGGTCTCGGCGGCCTCTTCGGGGGAAGAGAAGCCATCGAAGGTGAAGCCGGAGGCGATCACGTCAACCAGAACGTTGACCTTGTCGTCGCCCTTGGCGGAGCTGAACTGGTTGGTCAGGTCGGTGTAGGTGTTGAGCAGGTCGTTGTCGGCCTTGGTGGTGGGCAGCACGGTGGGAACGGAGGTGTACCAGGGATTCTCGGTGACAGCCAGCTCGGGGTGCTTGATGGTGCCCAGACCGATGGCGTTGGAGATGTTGCCAGCGCCCTCACGGCCGGCATCGCAGGTGCACTGATACTCGAAGGCCTGGCTCTTGGCGAAGCTCAGGGTGGAGCCCAGGAAGAAGCGGGCGTAGTTGGTGTAGTTGCCGCTGGCCTTCTCCCACAGCTCGGCGCGGGTGGCGTCGGCGATCTCGGGCATCTCGGTGCCGTTGAAGAGGAAGGTCACGTAGTTGCCGGCGTCATCGGTCTTGATGAAGGCGTCGGGGCCGTAGGACATGAGGATCATGCCCTCGGGGCTGTAGGCGAAGTCGATCAGAGCCAGGGCGGCGTTGAGCTTGTCGGGGTTGCCCTCGACGCCGGGAGCGGAGATGCCCCAGCCGTCGGTCTTGACGGAACGCCAGGACTCGGTAAAGCGCATGTACACGCCGTTCTCGTCGGTGCCGTCATACCAGCGGGCCACGGGAACCATAACGGCCATGTACTTCTCGCCGGCGTCCTTGTCCAGGACGGTCTCGTTGTACAGGGTCTGGGTCTGGTTGTAGTCGTAGTGCATGAAGCCCAGGTCGTTCTCCAGATAGGTCTTGGTGCTCTCCTCTTCCTTGTTGACGAAGGCGGCGGAGATCAGGCCCTCGGTGACCAGATCGTTCATGCGGGCGAGAGCCTCATAGGTCTCGACCTCCTGGCGGGCGTCGTGCAGGTAGCCGTCAGCACCCACGTACAGGTAATCCTGGCGGGACTCCAGGCCGCGCACGCCGAACAGGTGGCCGGCGAAGCGGAACATATCCACACGGCGCTGGTTGTTGTTGTCCTCACGGGTGAACAGGCCCTGGACGGTGTCGGTGCCGTTGAGGGTCTGGGGGTTGGAGACGACGCAGCGGAGCAGGGCGACCAGCTCGTCGGCGTCCCAGGCGGCGTTCTGGCCCACGAACAGGTTGGAGCGCTCGGTGCCGTAGTAGCCGTTGTAAGCGGTGTCGATGTAGTCGCGGAGCATGTTGACTGCGGTCACGCCGTCGATGGCGCCGGCCTCGTTCATGGCGGCGACAATGTTGCCGGCAGCGTCGTAGTCCTTGGTGATGGTCTCAACGGCGGTGCCGTCCGGGGTGACGACGTCAACGTCGATCTTGCCCTCGGTGGGCATGTAGGGCTGATACACGGGGGCGGGAAGCTCCTTGCAGGCGTCGGCCGCGAAGGCGCCCTCGCCGTCCAGCAGCTTCTGGACCCAGTCAACGCGCATCAGGGGCATACGCTCGATGTCGTTGACACCGTCAAAGTAGGGGCTGAAGTAGATGGCGCCGGTGTCCACGTTGCCGGTGATGGACAGGCGGACGATGGGATTGGCCTCCAGATAGGCGCTGAAGTTGGGCATCTGGTCCAGGTAGTCGGCGATGTTGACGATGGCGCCGCTCTCGCCGTACTCGGACAGCTTGGCGGCGGTGCCGCTGAGCATGTCGACTTCCTTCAGCTGCTCTTTCCAGTAGTCAAACTCGGCAGCGGCGCTGTTGCCCTGGTACTTGTTCTCAAAGACAACGCCCAGGACGTTCTGAACCTGAACCCAGGTGGGCTTCAGGTCGCCGGAGTTATAGCTGTTGCCGTCGGCCAGGACGATGCCGGCGCCGGCGGTCTCGGCGTCGAAGAACAGGCCGGTCTTGGCGCTGTTGTAGCCGGTGGCCATGCGAAGAACGGTTCCTTCGGCATAGCTCAGGTCGCCGTAGTCGGCGGCGGCGCGGCCGGAGCCGAAGCCGACACCCAGAGACACGACCAGGGCCAGAGCCAGCAGGGTTGCAAGAATCTGTTTGCTTCTCTTCATAATTTCCTCCTTAAATAATATGCGGATATATTGTTGAGCGGGAAAAACCCGGAACAACCTTTGGCTTATTCCTTCACGCCGCCCACGTTGGTGCCCTTGGCGAAGTACTTCTGAATGAAGGGGTAGATAATCAGAATGGGCACGATGGAGCAGACGATCAGCGCGTAGATGACGGAGTCGGAGGCGTATACCGCGTTCCAGCCGGCGATAAACTCCGGGTCGCGGTACTGCTCCAGCAGCTCACGGATGAAGACCTGCAGGGGCTTTTCAAAGCTGTTGGAGATCATCTGCCGGGCCCAGAAGTAGCCGTTCCAGCGGGAGATGGCGAAGAACAGGGCCACGGTGGCGATGGTGGACTTGCTCATGGGGATGTACACGGTGCTGAGAACCTGGAACTCGGTGGCGCCGTCCACGATGGCGGCCTCCTCAATTTCGGAGGGGACGCCCTCAAAGGCGTTTCGCAGGAGGATGATGTTCATGGCCGCCATACCCATGGCGATGACCACCAGCCACTTGTCGTCCATGATGCCGGCGGCGTTGAAGATGGTCTTGGTCTGCAGGTAGTTCAGGTACTGGGGCACGATGCCGGCGGAGAACCACATGGTGAAGACCAGGAAGAAGTTGAAGATCTTCCGGAACAGCAGGCGCTTCTTGGACAGGGCGTAGGCGCCCAGAATGGAGTAGACCAGGGACCAGATGGTGCCGTACAGGGTCAGGAACAGGGTGTTGGAGTAGGCGTTCCAGAACATGTTGTTGCCGAACATCATCTTGAAGGCGTCAAACTGCACGTCCTTGGGGAAGAGCACGATCTCGTTGTAGTCCACGGCGTGGGCGCCGCTGATGGAGGCGGAGACGGCGTACACGAAGGGGTACAGGCAGGCCAGGGCGAAGATGGTCAGCAGGGTATAGCTGATGATTTTGAAGATGAGCTCGGAGACCTCAAGTTTTCTTTTCATGACGACCTCCTGTTTTTAATAGAGCGAGGTGTCGGACGCCTTGCGCGCGATGGTGTTGGCGCCGATGACCAGCAGCATGCCGATTACGTTGTTCATCATTTCCGCCGCGGAGGCGATGCCCTTGGCCGCGCCCTCCAGACCGTAGCGGTTGGCGAAGGTGGAGACCACGTCGGCGGTGACGAAGGTGTTGGCGTTGTAGAGAAGCAATACCTTCTCGTAGCCGATGTTCAGCAGGGAGCCGATACGGGTGATGAGCATGATGACGATGGTGGAGAGGATGCTGGGCAGAACCACGTAGCGCATCTGGGCCATCTTGCTGGCGCCGTCGATCTGGGCGGCCTCGTAGCTGGTGGGCGAGATGGCGATGATCGCGGCGAAGAACACGATGCTGTCATAGCCCGCGCCCTCCCAGATGCCGGAGATCTGGTAGATGCCGCGGAAGAAGCCCGGGTTGTTCAGCAGTCCCGCGTTTGCCACGTCCCGGGACACCAGACCCAGGTTTGCCAGCAGCTGGGACACGACGCCCATGTTGGAGGTCTGGGCGCCCTGCTTGACCAGCATCATGACCAGAGAGGTCATAACGACCGTGGACATGAACTTGGGCAGGTAGGTCAGCACCTGATAGACGCTGCGGGCGATGTTGGACTTGACCTCGTTGAAGAACAGGGCCAGAATGATCGGCATGGGGAAGCCGAAGCACAGACCGTAGAAGCTCAGCACGAAGGTGTTGCGCAGGGCCCGCCAGAACTCTGTGGACAGGGTGTCCTTCCCGACCAGCAGGAGCTTGAAGTTGGAGAAGCCGGCGAACAGCTGCTGCGAAACCGGCAGGACGTTATCCGCCACCTTGAAGCTGCCCAGCAGCTCGTACATGGGGAAGTAACGCCAGAAGAGGAACACCAGCAGCATGGGGACCAGCATCAGGTACAGGCGCCAGTCCTTGGCGACGGTGCGGCCCACGTGCAGCCAGTAGTGCTTCTCCACGTCGTCCCGCACGGCCTGCTCGGGATTCTCCCGGTAAGTCTGTGTGACTTCATCATAAATGAGGAAGTCTGCCGCCTTTGCTTTCATCAAAATCCTCCCTTTTCCTCTTCGCGCTCCTTGTTCACGCGGAGAAGATATGTTTTTTGGTCTTCCAGTATCCCGTCCAGCCGGGCGGCGATCCAGAGGATCACCATGGTGAACAGTCCGGACAGAGCGTCGGTGGTAAAGAAATCAAAGCAGGTTTTCAGCTGCGCGCCCAGCACCAGGGCAAGCAGGGCCCGGCCCAGCTGCATCAGCAGCAGGGTGCACAGGGCGTAAAGCAGGGTGAGCAGCGGATTTTTGCGGATGCGCTCGGAGCCGAACAGACGAATCAGCCCCAGAGAGAGCAGCGAGAGCAGGTTCCCCAATCCGTAAATCAGAAACTGCTTGCCGCTGCCGCCGCCGGCCGCACAGTAGACCAGACCGCCCAGAACCGCGTGAATGGCGGCCCAGGGGCCCCAGCGCACCAGGACGATGGCCGTCAGCGCCGCGGTGACCGAAACGCTGTACAGCTGGTCCGGGAACCAGCGGATGGCCGCGTTGACGATCAGCGCTTCCGAAACGCAGAGCATTACCGCGAAAAAGAACAGGTCCATGCGGCGGTACTGTTCAAAAGTCAGGTGACGCTTCATAAGGCTCCTTCCGCCGGGCCATATCCGTTTCGGACAGGTCCCGTTCCGGGGAGCGGATGAAAAAAGCCGCAAATTTCCCCATCACTATTTTAGTTTTTTCCGGCGCTTTCTGTACATGGCAAAAACGATTGACTTTATGTACAAATTAGACATTTTTTAAACAGACCTTTTTTGCGGCTGAAAAATGTGCTAGGATAAGAAAAACAAAAGCACCGTGGGAAAGGATGGAATTTGTCAGATGTCACAAATTATCGAGGCAAAGCTTGGTCAGAACTTACAAGAGCTCATGGACCGAACGGACCCGGGGAGCGTCATTCGGCTGCCCGCGGGGGAGTGGAGACAGAAGTTTACAGTTCGCACGCCGGGGCTGACGCTTTTGGGCGCCGGCGCGGAGCAGTGCCGGATTGTCTATGACGACTATGCGAAAAAGCCGGACGATCAGGGCCGGGAATACAACACCTTCCGCACCTGGACCGTGGCGGTGACGGCGGACGGCGTGAGCATGCGGGACCTGGCCGTCGTCAACGATTCCGGGCATCCGGAGGAAAAGGGGCAGGAGGTGGCGCTGAGCGTGTACGGGGATGATTTCCTCATGGAGCGCTGCCTGCTCTCCTCCACCCAGGATACCCTCTTCGCGGGCCCGCTGCCGCCGGATCTGATCGAGCGTTACGACGGCTTCCTGCCGGACGAGCTGCGGCAGGACCGGCTGCTGCGGCAGCGCTTTCTGGACTGCCGCATCGAGGGCACGGTGGACTTCATCTTCGGCTGCGGCGACGCGCTGTTTGACCGCTGCGAGATCCGCTCCGTGTTTGACGCGCGGGATATCGGATACGCCGCCGCCCCGGCCCACAGCCCGGAGCAGGAGCGGGGCTTTCTCTTCCGGGACTGCGCCTTCACCTGCGACGAGGGGGTAAGCCCGGGCAGCATCTACCTGGCGCGCCCCTGGCGGGATCACGGGCTGGCGGTGTTTGAAAACTGCAGCTACGGCCCCCACATCGCCCCAGAGGGCTTTGACAAGTGGAACGACACCGAGCGGGACAAAACCGCCCGCTTCCGGGAGACGCCGCCGGTCCCCGGCCGGGTGAGCTGGGTCAATCAGCGCTGAGCGCAAAAAAGACTTGCCGGGGGCGGCATTCTCTTTTATAGTAAAGACAGGAAAGACAGATACACGGCAGACATGCATAAATGGGGGGACCGGTATGAAAAAGCAGCTTTTTTCCCTTCTCCTGATTCTTTCGCTCCTGCTTGCGGCCTTGTCTCCGGCCGCCCTGGCCGCGGGAGACGGCAGCTTCGCGTTTTCCGCCGCGGAATTTGAGCAGCGGCTGGAGGCGCCTTTGAAGGAGCACGACATGATGTCCTTCCTGGAGGAAGAGGACGGGGACGTCTACCTGTACATCTTCGACGGCAGCTTCAACGTGACCGCCATCGTCATGTTCAACAAGGGCAATACCCAGGTGAGCCGCGCCGACGAGCGGGGAATCCAGGGAGTTGTGGCTGGGCTCAACGAGGAGGAGAACACCGAGGATCATTATCAGATGATCTATACCATGGACGCCGTCATTGCCGCGGTGGACGGCAGCCTGAGCCAGACCCGCCGGGGAGAGATTATGATGGACATGGCCGAGAGCATGGAGAGCGACATGAGTGCGGACACGCCCACGGGCAGCACCACGGTGAACGGCTTCCGCTATAGTCTGACCATCTCCGACGGGCGCTGGTTCCTGATTGTGGAGCCGGACAGCGGCCCGGCCTACCCCGGCGGCACGACGGGAAGCAGCGGCAGCTCCGGCAGCGAAAAGAGCGCCATGCTCCAATCGAAAAACGCGCTGAGCCAGGCCCAGTCCTATCTCCGGTATTCCAGCTTTTCCCATGACGGACTGGTGGAGCAGCTGGAGTATGAGGGATTCAGCCACGCGGAAGCGGTCTATGCCGCCGACCACTGCGGGGCGGACTGGTACGAGCAGGCGTCCAAGTCTGCGGAGAGTTATCTGAAATACATGGCCTTCTCCTACAGCGGACTGGTAGACCAGCTGGAATATGAGAAGTTTACCCATGAGCAGGCGGTATACGCGGTGGACCGCTGCGGGGCGGACTGGAATGAGCAGGCCGTCAAATCCGCGGCCAGCTACCTGGAGTATTCCAGCTTCTCCCGTTCCGAGCTGATCAGTCAGCTGGAGTTTGAGGGCTTTACTCACGAGCAGGCGGTTTACGGCGTGAGCCGGAACGGACTGTAAAGGGATTCTGTTCTCCGTCTCATCCGTGAGACATACGCAGCTTTCCGTAAAGAGGCCCGGCAGGCAGGATCATCACGGTCGATGATCTTGCCTGCCGGGCTGCTTGCTGCTGCGGAAAGCTTCGGAAGGCGGCAGTGGTTTGCCTTCTTCGTCTGTTCCGCGCCTGTGATATCATGATCCGAACGCTTCGACACGATCCCAGTTTGCTTCAACGTACGCGACGTAATCCGGTCTGCTGGCGTAACTTTCCATCAGTTGTTCTTTGGTCCAGCCCCAGGCTTTTGCGCAGGCGATCGCGAAGTCAACGGGCGGGTTTTCTCCCGGCTCCCAATCTCCTCCGTTAACAAGCTCAAGCTTCGCGGCTTCCAGTTTTTCCACGTCCAGAGGTTCTTCCTTCATGATTTCGTTTCTCCTTTTCTTCCGGATGGGAAAAGCATACCATAGAATTCATCACAAAACAATCACGCAGGATTTTTTGCCTGTTCGGCCGGCATGCAGGAAAAGTACGGCGAAGATGATATGCGCCGTAATCAGGGCAGCTTTCGGTTTGACAGGCTGACCGGCGGCCGGGAGCACGCAAGATTCACAATTAATTCAAGAATCATTCATTTTATTGTCAGTTTTCAGGCCTATTTTAAGGACACAAGCCAGGCGCAAACAAAAAAGAAAAGAGGTTTCCCGCATATGAAAAAGACAAAACTTACCCGACTGGTGGCTCTGCTGACGGTGCTCGTGTTTGCCATGAGCTGCCTGGGCGCCGCTTCCGCCGCTGCCGATGAGGCGCGCGAGCCTTTGAGCGCCCGGGAGATTTACGCCCGGAACGTAAACTCCACCGTGGGCATCCGCACCTCCTACACCACCACCAACTACTGGGGTTACCCCACCTCCGCCGCGGCGGCAGGTTCCGGGTTCATCCTCAGCGAAGACGGCTATATCCTCACCAACTACCACGTGGTGGAGAAATCCGAGTCCGTCACGGTGACCACCTACGACGACCGGAACTTCAGCGCCAAGGTGGTGGGCTATGACAAGAGCAACGACATCGCCGTGCTGAAGGTCGAGGCCGAGGGCCTGACGCCGGTGACCTTCGGCGACTCAGACGCCCTTTGCGTGGGCGACACGGTGGCCGCCATCGGCAACCCCCTGGGCGAGCTGACCTTCAGCATGACGCTGGGCATCGTCAGCGCCCTGGGCCGTCAGGTCACTCTGTCCTCCGGCACCACCATGGCCCTTATCCAGACCGATACCGCCATCAACTCCGGCAATTCCGGCGGCCCGCTGTTCAACGAATACGGCGAGGTGGTGGGCATCACCAACGCCAAGTTCTCCTCCAGCGGAACCTCCGGCACCGCCGCCATTGAGAACATCGGCTTCGCCATCCCCGTCAACCAGATCCGGGGCATCGTGGAGAGCATCATCGAGTACGGCTATATCGTCAAGCCCTATCTGGGCATCTCCGTGGTCACCGTCAGCGAAGAGCTGCGCGGCTTCGGCATCCCCCAGGGCGCCGTGGTCAAGGAGATCCGGACGGATTCCCCCGCAGAGGCGGCCGGATTGCAGATTAACGACATCATCACCGCCGTCAACGACAAGGAGATCACCAGCAGCGGCGATCTGGTGCGGCTGGTGGCCGGAACCCGTCCCGGCGACGAGCTGAGCCTCCAGGTATACCGGCAGAGCGAGAGCGAGCCCATGACCATCACCGTCACCGTGGGCGAGCAGCAGCAGGAGGCGCTGCCCGAGCCTACGCCGGCACCGGAGAGCGACGCCGGTGAACAGGGCCAGCAGGGCCAGAACGGGGGAGAGATGTTCCCCTTCGGCTTCCCCTTCGGTTACGGCTTCGGCTACTCCGGATAAAACACCATAACGACAGCAAGGCCGCGTCTTCGGACGCGGCCTTCAGCTTGTCAAAAAAGCCCTTCAGTCTTTTTTGGCAAGCTTCAGCCGCCACATTTTTTGTGAATCCGTATATCACAAAAAATCTCGCTG
>CAMVIC010000046.1 GCA_947167435.1 uncultured Clostridia bacterium
AAGGAACTGGCTGACTGGGACGTGGACACCTACGGCAAGATCGCCATTGCCGACCCCACCTCCTCCGGCTCCGCCTTCACGCAGCTGTGCACCATGCTTTTCCTGTACGGTGAAGAGGCTGACGATTACGCCGCCGGCTGGGAGTTCGTAAAGCAGGTCATGCCCAAGCTCGAGGTCAAGAACTCCTCTTCTCTGGCCCACAAGGACATTTTCGCCGGTGAGAACGCCCTGGGCATCACCCTGGAGAAGGCCGCCATCAAGTACGAAGAGGACTTCATGAAGGTCGTTTACCCCACCGACGGCACTTCTGCCGTTCCCGATGGTGTGGCCATCGTGAAGAACTGCCCCAACCAGGAGTTGGCCGAGCTGTTCGTGGAGTTTGTCCTGGGCTATGACTGCCAGGTGCGTCAGAACGCAGAGTGGGGCCGCCGTCCCATCCGCAGCGACGTGGAGCCTGTCGGCCTTGCTCCTCTGACCGACATCACCCTCATGAACTACAACTTCGACTACGCTGCCACCAACGCCTCCGACATCAAGGAGATGTGGCAGGATCTGCTGGTCGGCTGAGTCTGAATCGGCAAGCTTATAACCCTTGGTACATCCGACAAGGGGGAATCTTCGGATTCCCCCTTGTCCTTTTCAAAGCTGAAAGAAGCGGACGCTGCCGTCTGTTTCTTTGAGCTCTGGAAAGGGCAGACGGTCCGGTCATTCAACAGCGGCACAACATTCATTCAGAGACAGGTTTTGCGATTGCCAAAATAACGTCAGGATTGGGAGGAATTTTTATGAGCAACGCAGTGATTATCAACAACGCAGTCAAGAAGTACGGAGATTTTATCGCCCTCAAGGGCGTGTCTCTGGACATCAAGGAAGGGGAATTCTTTACCCTGCTTGGGCCTTCCGGCTGCGGCAAAACCACGTTGCTGCGCATGATTGCAGGCTTCAATTCCATTGAGGGCGGCGAGTTCTATTTCGGTGACAAGCTCATTAACGCCGTCCCCGCCCATAAGCGCGACATCGGCATGGTTTTCCAGAACTACGCCATCTTCCCCCATCTGACGGTGGAGGAGAACGTGGCCTACGGTCTGAAAGCCCGCAAGGTTCCCAAGGCTGAGATCGGCCCCCGGGTCCAGGAGGCGCTGGAGCTGGTACAGATTGCCCACCTGGCCAAGCGCAAACCCAACGAGCTGTCCGGCGGCCAGCAGCAGCGCGTGGCGCTGGCCCGTGCCTTCGTCATCGAACCCAGCGTTCTGCTGATGGACGAACCGCTCTCCAACCTGGACGCCAAGCTGCGCGTTCAGATGCGCACCGTCATCAAGAAGCTGCAGCGCAAGCTGGGCATCACCACCATCTACGTTACCCACGACCAGGAGGAAGCCCTGGCCATCTCCGACCGGATTGCGGTAATGAAGGACGGCGTCATCATGCAGTGCGGCACCCCCACCGAAATCTATGCCAAACCGCAGAATCCCTTTGTGGCGGGCTTTATCGGCGTCAGCAATTTCCTTGACTGCACCATGGAACAGGGCGGCGTGGTGGACATCCGGGGCGAGCTTAAGTTCAAGGTCCCGGTGAAGAACAATTACACCGGCCCTGCCAAGCTCTCCGCCCGGCCCGAGCAGCTTTTCTTCGGCGAGAGCGGCATGCCCGGCGAGGTGCAGTTCTCCACGTTTCTGGGTGACTTTATCGAGTACGAGGTCAGGCTCAACGACGGGCAGAATCTGATCGTCAATGAATACACCAAGGATACCACGGAGGTCCACGAGGCCGGAGAAAGGGTATTCCTGAACTTCGATCCGAAGAGAATCAGTATCTACGAAGCGGAATCCGAGGAGGTAATCACATGCTGAAACGCAAGAACCTCACCATCCCCTTCTATATGGACCCCTGGTTCTGGGTGAAGCTGATGGTGTTCATTATCTTTGCTCTTTTCCTGGTCTGGCCATTCTCCTCCATCATCATCAACGCCTTCAAGAGCAGCAAGGTGGATGGCTTCACCATGGCCAACTTCCAGAAGTTCTTCCAGAAGAAGTATTATTACGGGGCGCTGAAAAACAGCGTGAGCGTCTCCGTGGTGCCCTCCATTTTCGCCATTGTCCTGGGCGTGCCCATGGCCTATCTGATGACCCGCTACAACGTCTGGGGGAAAAAGATCTGGCACGTACTGGCAATTCTTTCTCTGATGAGCCCTCCGTTCCTGGGCGCCTACGCCTGGATTATGATGTTCGGCCGCGCCGGTTCCGTCACCACCTTCCTGGCAAACTACGGCATCAAGATTCCCACCATTTACGGCTTCGGCGGCATCAGTACGGTACTGACTCTGAAGCTCTACCCCTATATCTACATGTACACCTCCGGAGCCATGGAGAGCATCGACAGCTCTCTGGAGGAGTGTGCCGAAAACCTGGGCAGCGGCAAGCTCCGCCGCTTCCTCACCGTTACCATGCCGGTGGTCACGCCTTCCATTACGGCTGGCGCTCTGGTGGTATTCATGAGCGCGCTGGCGGATTTCGGTACCCCCATGTTGCTGGGCGGGCAGGATTTCCGCACGCTGCCGGTGCTGATTTATAACGAGTACCTGAGCGAGATCGGCGGCAACGGCAACCTGGCCTCCGCCATCTCCATCATCATTGTCATCATTACCCTGGTCATGCTGCTGGTACAGAAGGTCTACGTCAGCCGCAGGAATTATATCATGAGCGCCCTGCGTCCCCCCAAGGAGGTGGAGGTCCACGGCTTTAAGCGTTTCCTGGTCACGCTGCCGGTGTTCCTGATCAGCTTTGTCTCCTTCCTGCCCCAGATTGTGGTCTGCGCCAGTTCTTTCCAGCACACCAACTACTCCAGCTTCACCGGCGGCTTCACCCTGGAAAACTATCAGAACCTGGGCTCCCGCCTCTGGTCCACGATGGGCAACACCTTCAGTTACTCTCTGACCGCCATGGTGTTCATCGTGATTATCGGCATCCTCATGTCCTATGTGATCGTTCGCAAGAAGGGTAAAACCGGCGGCATTCTGGATATGCTGCTGATGGCCCCTTATGTGATTCCCGGCTCTGTGCTGGGCCTGTGCTACATCGTCACCTTCAACGTGAAGCCCCTGGTCCTCACCGGTACCGCAGCCATCATCATCATCTCCTACATTATCCGCAAACTGCCGTATACCGTGCGAAGCGCCAGTGCCTTCCTGATGCAGATGGATCCCAGCGTGGAGGAGGCGTCCATCAACCTGGGCGTACCGCCCATGAAGACTTTCTGGAAGGTCACGGCAAGGCTGATGCTTCCCGGCGTTTTCTCCGGTGCGATTCTGTCCTGGGTCACCTGTATCAATGAGCTGAGCTGCTCCATTATGCTCTCCTCCGGCAAAAACAACACCCTGACCATCGAGGCCTACACCAATATCGTGCGCAACAGCGTGGGCTCCGGCGCGGCCCTCTCGGCCATCCTGACCATCACCAGCGCCATTATCCTCGTTATTTGTCTGAAGATTACGAAGGGAAAAATCCGTGTATGATCCGAAACATCATTTTTGACATGGGCGGTGTCATGATCCGCTTTGACCGGGACTTCTTTCTGGACCGTCTGGGCCTCGCCGGCGAGGACAAAAGCCTGCTGATGCGGGAGGTATTTCTCTCGCTGGAATGGGCCATGATGGACCGCGGCTCACTGACAGACGAGCAGGCAGCGCAGCGGATTTGTCAGCGGGTTCCCGAAAGGCTGCACGATTCGGTGCACAAGCTGGTCAGCATGTGGGACCGGCCCATTCTGGAGATTGACGGCATGTACAAGCTGACGGAGGAGCTGAAAGGCCTGGGCTACGGAATCTATCTGCTCTCCAATGCCAGCTGCCGCCAGCACGAATACTGGCCCCGGGTGCCCGCCAGCAAATTCTTCGACGGGACGCTGATCTCCTGTGATGTAAAACTGGTCAAGCCTCAGCCGGAAATCTATCTTCTGCTGCTGCAAACCTTCGGGCTGCGCGCGGAAGAGTGCTTCTTCATCGACGACAGTCCTCTCAATATAGAGGGGGCCCGGTGGTCCGGTCTGAACGGCACAATCTTCCATAACGACATCTCCCTTCTCCGCAGGGACCTGCTGGCCGCAGGCGTCCCTGTCAGCCAGCTTTGATTCAGGCAAACACATCGGCATAAAAAAAGCTCCCCGAATCGGGGAGCTTTTTTATGCCGTAAATTACTTGGTATTGAAGATTTTGAAGATGCTGTCGAAGGGATCCTCATCGGCGGGTGCGTTTTCGGCGGGGGCCGGTGCTTCCTCCTCCGTCAGAACGGGAGGCACCACCGCAGCACTCTTCTCCGAAGTGCCGGAGAACACGCTCTGGGGCTTGGCGGCGGGACGGACAGGCGCCACAGGCTCAGCCTTTGCAGCGGGCTTTTCCGCGCCGGCGGCACTCTCTTCAAAGCCGGTGGCAATGACGGTCACGCGAATCTCATCCTGCATGGTGTCGTCGAAGGTGGCACCGAAGATGATATTGGCATCGGGATGGGCGGCCTCCTGCACCAGATTGGCGGCAGCCTCCACGTCCTCCAGGCCCATATCCTCAGAGCCGGTGATATTGATCAGCACGCCGCGGGCGCCGTTGATGGAAGTCTCCATAAGCGGGCTTGCAACAGCCATGCGGGCGGCGTCCTCCGCCTTGCCCTTGCCTGCGGCATGTCCCACGCCCATATGGGCATAGCCCGCGTCCTTCATGATGCAGGTTACGTCCGCAAAGTCCAGGTTGATAAAGCCGGTGTTCTTGATCAGGTCGGAGATGCTGCTTACCGCCTGGCGCAGCACATCGTCCGCAATTTCAAAGGCGTTTGCCAGCGTAACCTTCTGGTCGGTAGCGTATTTCAGGCGATCGTTGGGGATGATCAGCAGGGAGTCTACCCGGCCCAGCAGTTCCTTGATGCCGTCGTTTGCCTGATCCATACGGCGCTTGCCCTCAAACTTGAAGGGCTTGGTCACCACGCCGACGGTGAGCAGACCCGCCTCTCGGGCGATTTCCGCCACGGTGGGTGCAGCGCCCGTACCGGTACCGCCGCCCATGCCGGCGGTGATGAACACCATGTCCGCGTCCTCCAGGGCAGCAGCAATGTTGTTGCGGCTTTCCTCCGCGGCGCGCTTGCCGATTTCGGGATCGGAGCCTGCGCCCTGTCCCTTGGTAATCTTCTCACCGATCTGAATCTTCTGATCGGCGTTGGAGATGGAGAGCGCCTGCTTGTCGGTGTTGACCGCGATAAACTCAACGCCCTGGGTGCCGGCCTTGACCATTCTGTTTACAACATTGTTGCCGGCGCCGCCGACACCAACTACCTTAATTGTTACAACATTCTCCGGACCCGCTTCGGCTTTAAAGTCCATTTTCTTGCCTCCCTGTCTATTCTTAGAGACCACATTTTTTCTACCCACTCTTAAAAACCTCCCTGGTCAGAGCACAGTAGTCATGTGATAACCTGATTTCGGTATACCATATCTTATTACATTTTTCTTTTCAGGTCAATAGAAAATTTTAATTTTACGAAAAAAGTTGTTGCTGATTTGTAACCACTTTCAGCGCCGCTCAGTTGGGGCTGAAATGGGTATTCACGCCGTCGGACACGTCCAGAACGCCCATGTCACCGTCCTTCAGAACCTGCAGAACAGACACGAACATGCCGAACTTGTGCTCCACGCCGATGTAGTCGCCCAACACCACGGTGTACTTCCCGCCGTAGGAAAACTCCGGGCTCTGGGGATTGGTGAAATCGATCTGGGTGACCTTGTCGGCCATGCCCCGCTCCTCTACCTGATAGAGAATCTCCGCCAGATAATTCACCACGTCCGTATTCCCGTCCTCCGTGGTCATGGTCTCCCCGATCAGCAGCGTGCCGGGCTTGACGCCCAGAACCGGGATCAGTTCCTCCGTCTCACCGGAAGCGGCCTTGCCCAGGATTTTGCAGTTTCGGTCCATGGTCCACTGCTCGGCACCCAGAATCAGATAGGCAAGCGCCGTGGTCTCCTCCACGGTGATGACCACCCGGTTTGGCAGATTCCGCTCCACGGATACCTGCTCGATATACGGCAGTTTGGAAAACACACGGCCGATGGCGGCGAACCGGTCGAAGAAGAACAGGTTGTCGCCCTCCTCTATGTCAATGGCCCGGATAATCTCCTCATCGGTGTAATGGACGTTGCCCCGCACCTGGATGTCAGAGACGCGGAAGAAAACGCTCATCACAAAGATCGCGGCCACAATCACCACCACAAACATCAGCGGGCCGCTGAAGCCGCTGTGGCGGCGTGCCTTCATATAACCGCTGGATTCCTCATCCTGCAGCGGATCTCTCTGCACAGAAAACGCCATGTGTAGTTCTCCTCATCTCCCCTGCTGCCACACACAGGGAGCTTTCCTCATCGGTCTGCCAAAAGCAATTGTTTTTTATTATAGCATATTCTGCCTGTTTTAGGAAGTGCGTAAACGGAAGAAAAGCCTGCAGACTTTTACTTCTGTACCTGAGACAGAACCGCAGCGCAGATGCGCTCTGTGGCGTCCGGTACGGAAAGGGCCGCCATGGCCTCGGACATCCGCAGCATATTCTCCCGGTCTGCCAGCAGCATCCGAACCGTCTCCAGCAGGCTGCGCTCGTCAAACTCCCCTTCCAGCAGCACCTTGGCGCCGCCGACACGCTCCAGCACCCGGGCGTTTTTCTCCTGATGATTCTCCACCACGTTTGGCGAAGGCACGATCAGGGCGGGCTTGCCCAGATAGGTCAGCTCTGCCAAAGTGGAAGCGCCGGCCCGGCAGAGGACCAGATCCGCCGCCGCCGTAACCCGGGGCATATCATAGATGTATTCCCGCACGTCCACGCTGCAGGCTGCGGGGTCCAGCGCCTGCTCCTCCAGTGTCCGGCAGAATGCGGCATAGTCCCGGCTGCCCACCGAGTGGATCATCTGAAAATCCTGCTGCCCCTGCATCAGTGGCAGCATCCGCAGGAGTGTGTCGTTCATGTGGCCGGAGCCCAGCGAGCCCCATACGGAGACGACCAGAGGCTTCCCCGGCAGCAGTCCCAGTTCCCGCCTGGCCTCCGTCTGGGAACGGGAGGCAAACTCCCCGCGCACGGGCGTACCGGTGACGGCAACCCGCTCCGGCACGGGATAGTATCGGCGGCTCTCTTCAAACCCAACCAACACACTGTCCACATGTCTGGCCAGCAGCTTGGTGGTAAGTCCCGGCAGCGCATTGCTCTCGTGGACCAGGGTCGGAATATGCAGCCGCGAGGCTGCCATCAGCACCGGATAGCACACATATCCGCCGGTTCCGATCACCGCGTCCGGCCGGAATTCCTGAATGATCCGTTTCGCCTCCAGTTCAGCGCCCACCACATTGTGCACGGTCTTCAGGTTGTGGGCAACGTCGCTGAGGCTGCGCCCGCGGCTGATGTTGGTGATGCGCAGGGGACGGATCGGATAGCCCGCTCTGGGCACCAGATCCATCTCCATCTTTCCCTCCGCACCCAGAAACAGGAACTCGCTGCCCGGCAGAATCTCGCCGAGTCGACCGGCTACCGCAAGGGCGGGATTGATATGTCCGGCGGTACCGCCGCATGTCAGGATAAATTTCATGTGTCTCGTTTCCTCGTCTTTCGAAGTTGTGCCGACGAAAAGCATTGCAGCCTTGCCTCAGGCGCCGCGCCGAAAAAGCGGTTTCCTTCTCCGTCAGTCCGCGCCCGAATCCGCAGAAAAGCCGGCAAGGCGGACGCGGCCACAGCGCATCGCTCCACCTCACCGGCCTGCCAGGCGTTACCGATAACGATGATATACGCCAAAAAAGGATATGATGGCAAAAGCCAGGGATATGCTTGTGAAAAGGGCAAACAGCTCTTTTTCTTTCCACTTTTTTCCTGTCCATCCGCCCATTTCCAGATGATGATGGAAGGGGGCCATACGGAAAACCCGTTTGCCGTGAGACAGCTTGAAGTATCCCACCTGGATGATATCGGACAGGGTCTCAATGATGTACAGGATGCCCAGGGTAACCAGAATCAGGGGCATGTCGAAGGCGAAGGCCATGGCCGCTACCGCACCCCCCAGAAACAGGGATCCGGTATCTCCCATGAAAACCTTGGCAGGGTTAAAGTTATAGACCAGAAAGCCCAGCAGACCGCCCACCATGGCGGAGGCGAAAAGCCCAAGCTCCAGATACGTCTCTCCCCAGGCCATAGTCAGCACCACAAAGAAAAGGAAGACAGGAATGGAGGTGCCGGTTGCCAGACCGTCCACGCCGTCGGTGATGTTCACGGCATTCACTGTGCCAACAATCACAAAGGCAGCAAAGATAAAATACAGCCACTCCGGCATCCGCAGGGTTTTGCCGGAGAAGGGAACATAGAGATCGGGGCGCAGAAAGCCCATGCGCCGCATCAGCAGAACAAAAACCAGCGCCGCTGCCAGCTGCAGCAGGAACTTGCTTCGGGCAGTAAGACCCAGATTCTGTTTTTTCTTCACTTTTTCCCAGTCGTCCAGGAAACCGATCAGCCCGAATACGATGGCAAAAAGCAGTACGAAAATATGCACAAGCCGGCCGCGCAGCATGGACGGGAAGCCGATTGTCAGGCAGACCACGGTAACGGCCAGAATGAACATCACGCCTCCCATGGTAGGGGTTCCGCTTTTGGCCATGTGCCAGGTGGGGCCGTCGTCCCGGATTTCCTGCCCCGCCTTCTGCTTGTGCAGCCAGGGGATATAGTATTTTCCGAAGGCCGTCGAAATCAGGAAGGCCAGTACCATCGCGCTGATCAGCTTTATTGTCATGAGGCTGTCTCCAAACCAGATACGGCGCTTATCGCGCCGTTTTTCTCTTTTTCAGGAAGTCGGCCACGATTTCCCTTTCATCCATGTGGTGCTTTTCATGCCCCACTTCCTGATAGTCCTCGTGACCCTTGCCGGCAAGCAATATTACATCACCGGGCCCCGCCTTGTCAATAGCCCATCCGATCGCTTCCACCCGGTCACAGATCACCTTGCAGGGCGTGCGGGAATTTTTCATTCCCGCGGTGATCTCGTCGATGATCGCCTGCGGGTCCTCTGTACGGGGATTGTCGCTGGTCACCACGCACAGATCCGCATTCTCCGCAGCGATTCTGCCCATGATGGGCCGCTTGCCCCGGTCCCGGTCTCCGCCGCAGCCGAAAAGGACAATCAGGCGTCCGCGGGTCACCGGCCGCAGGGTTTTCAGCACCTTTTCCAGCGCGTCCGGTTTGTGGGAGTAGTCAATAATCACGCTGTAGTCTCCGTCGGTGGGCACGGTCTCCATCCGGCCCTTGACGCCGGCTGCGGTGCTCAGTCCATGGGCGCACTGCTCCAGGCTCAGTCCCAGGCAGAGGCCGACCGCCATAACGCTCAGTGCGTTGTAAACCGAGAACATGCCGGGAATCGCCAGCCGGGTCAGCGCCAGCTCCTCGCCGTGAACCGCCGCAAAGCGTACGCCGGAGGCCATCAGGCGGATATCCTTTGCCACAAGGTCCGCATCGTTATTCTGCGCGGAATAGCGAAACAGCGGGCAGGGTACGCCTGAGGCCATAAAAGCTGCGCGCTCGTCGTCCCTGTTGAGGCAGCCCTGCCGGCACTGGGAAAAGATCTTCTTTTTGGCCGCAGCGTACTCCTCCATGGTTCCATGCAGGTCCAGATGGTCCTGGGAGAGATTGGTGAACACCGCCACGTCAAAGGTGATGCCTGCCACCCGCTCCAGTGTCAGGGAATGGGAGGACACTTCCATCACCACGTGGCTGCAGCCCGCGTCCGCCATCTGCCGGAAGAGCTTCTGCAGCTCATAGCTTTCCGGGGTCGTGCGGTCGCTGTGCATGAGCTCTGCGCCGATCATGTTGCCGTTTGTGCCGATGAGGCCGACCTTGGCGCCCAGCTCGCTTTCCAGTACATGCTTGAGGAGGTAGGTGGAGCTGGTTTTGCCGCTGGTGCCCGTAAAGCCCACCACCGTCATCTCTCCGGCGGGATTTCCGAAGAAATTGCGGCTGGCGATGGCCAGACCGTACCGGCAGTCCGCCACCTTCACGTAAGGGATATCGACCGAAGGCTCCTCCTCGCACAGCACTGCCGCCGCGCCCATTTCCACGGCCATGGGAATGAAGCGGTGACCATCGGAGGCAAAGCCCCTGATGGCCACGAACAGATCCCCTTTCCGGGTCTGGCGGGAGTCATAGCTCACGCCGCCGATCTCCATCTCCGGATCTGCCGTGCAGGCGAGCACCTGCAGATCTTTTATCAGTTCTTTCAGTTTCATTACAGCTTCGGCAATCCTATTGCTCTTTTCTTCTATAGATGAAACCAATTCCTTGAGAGAATAATCCTTGTCATCTTGGAACTTTATCCATGTAATGTCAAGACTGGTCTTATCTCTTTCAAGTA
>CAMVIC010000047.1 GCA_947167435.1 uncultured Clostridia bacterium
ACCTATTACACCGGACAGTTTCTGATCGCCTCCGCCCTGGTGTTTTCCTGAGGCGACGCGGCTGTCCGCCCGTCCTGATCAGCATAATAATGAAAAAAGGTTTGGCAAAATCGCAATGTACGCGAATTCGCCAAACCTTTTTATGCATTTGGGTTCATGCCGCAGGGGGGGCGGCTGCATGCCATGCGGGTATAGCCTCCCCTGCGGACTCTGACGGACTTTTGAGACAGCCTCTTTGCGCCTGCTTCGGGCGCGGACAGAGGCTGTCCGCATTCGCTTATACCTTGCGGGCTGCCAGGTTGCCGGTGGCGATGGCGTAGGCAATGTTGAAGGGACGCTCGCAATCGCCGACGGCGACGGCATTGTCCAGCCCCTCGATCAGTTCGGTATTGGGCAGCATGTCACAGGCCTCGATGACCGTGTCGCAGGGATACTCATAGGCGATGCCGGACTCGGCGATAAAGGAGACAAAACCGTCGCCCACGCCGGTGACCTGGGCACCCGGGAAGAGGCGCCCGCCGGCAGAGTAGAAGGCCGTGCTGAGGAACTGCTTCATGTAGGCGGAGTGGCCGTACTCAAAGTGATCCTGAGGCTCGGCGGCGACAAGTGTGACTTTCTTGCCCTGACCAAGGAGCAGGATCGCCGTGTCGACTGCCTGCGCGCCGGAGCCGAGGATGACCACGTTCTCGCCGATATTGCCGCCGAGGACGTCCTCAATGGGCATGACCTTCGTTGCGCCCACGGAGTTCAGTCCGCTGCTCACGCGCTTTCCGCCGACGGCGAGAATCACCGCGTCGGGCGCTTCGCTCTCGATCAGCTCCTTCGTGACCTCGGTGTTCAGCACCACCTGGACGCCCTTCAGCTCGCACTGACGGGCCAGGTAGGCGCGCAGACGGCCCAGATTCTCATGGGGACCCTTGACCGCCTCGGCAAAGCCCAGCATGCCGCCCAGACTCGAACCCTTGTCGAAAAGCTTGACGCTGTGGCCGCGTTCGGCCGCGATGCGCGCGGCCTCCATGCCGGCGGGGCCGCCGCCAATGACCATAACCTTTTTCTGCGTCTCGGCGGGCAGGGGATCGTAGCCCTCGGGCATGGACTCGCTGTAGGCACGGAAGTAGGCCGCGTTCACGCGGCAGTGCTCCATGTTGCAGCGGTCGAACGGGGGGTCGAAGAAGCAGTGCAGGCAGCGGGTGCAGGGGGCGATCTCGTCGATGCGTCCCTCGCGCAGTTTGTTGACGTACTCGGGATCTACGCACAGCGGCCGGTTCATCATCAGAAAATCGACCTTGCCGTCCTCAATGGCCGCGTTGAACAGATCGGGCGCCAGCGCGGGATCGTTATAGGTGGCGCAGCCCACGGGGATACTGACCGCGGCCTTGATCTTTGCCGCAATGTCAAGGGTCAGGCCCACGCCGGAGTTGTTGCCGCGGATCAGGCCCTGGAACTGCTTATCGAAATCAAGGCGGGTACCGAGGCTGTTGTAGCCCTCCAGACCGCGGGCAGCGAAGTACAGGTCGCCGGCAAACTGGGTGATATGCTCATAGCAGGGTCCGATACGGATGTGCAGACTGTCCGCGCCGGCCTCCTCAAGTTTCTTCGCGATGGCAATGGTCTCTTCAATTGTGTTGAAGCCGTTATTCTGGCCCACCATCTTGTCGTTCTCTTCGACGCCGTTGATCAGGCACTGCACGACGAAGTCCCGGCCGCATTTCTCCTTGATGGCACCGATGAGCTCTCTGGCAAACTGGGTGCGGCTCTCGATGGTCTGCGGGCCGAATTCGTCGGTGCGGTTGTTGCGGTAGCGGGTGAGGAAGGACGAGCCCAGGTTGTTGGCGGCCATGTTCAGCTCATAGGCGTCAAAGCCGTATTCCTTCAGCTTCAGCGCGCAGTCGCTGATCTCCTGGATCCACTCCCTCACTTCCTCGGTGCTGTAATCGCCGATGAAGGGCGCGGTGTAGTCCATGGGACCGACGGCGCAGACCATGGTGCCGAACTGATAGCCCACCTTTGCGCCGGCGGCGTGCAGCGTATCCACAAGACCCTTGACATCATAGTCTTCCATGGGATTCGTGCCGCCTTTGAAGCGGTTCCAGGTGTCTGCGAAGTCCTCGACCCAGATCATTTCCACGCCGCCCTTGGCCATCCGCTCATAGAAGCCGATATACTCGTCGGGATTGTGACGCATGAAGTTCCAGTTCAGCGCGGAGGTCTTGACCATCCGGTTGTGGATGGTGTGGGGGCCCAGCTGCCAGTCGGTAAACAGCGCCGACTGAGAGAAGTCCGTGATGGAGTTGGTGAAGTTCATCTCCTGGGGGTTGATGACGGCCGCGCCGCCCTGGCCGGGCTCGACGCCCAGTGCCTGGGCCAGACATTCGTTGACGCCCCTGCGGATGGCCGCGGTGTTCAGGCTCGCGCCGGAGATGCCGTCCACCTCCGCGGTGCCGCCGGCCTCCGCGATGCGGCGGCAGTACTCCTCCGCCGCGTCCGGCATCAGGGTGAAGTAGTCGTCGCCGGTGTGCTCGAGGACCTCAAAGCCTACATTGGTCACGCCGCCCGCGTCGATCTCACAGTCCACGCGGATTTTTGCAAAGTCCGTTTCCTGAACGCTGCGGTAGCTTCCGGGGATGAACAGTTTTTTCTCGCCGGCTTCCGCAAAGGCGGCCGTGCTGCCTGCACCGAGGCCGAGGCCGGTCAGGGTCAGAGCGGCGGCGCCCGCCGCGCTGCCTTTCAGGAAGTCGCGGCGTGTGATTCTTTTGCTCATGTAAATTCCTCCCTCATCGTTTACTTGTATGGAAACAGGAACAGTTTTCCTGCTTTCTCCCATCTGCGAAAATGGTAAAAGATACCAAGCGCTGCTCCTGCTTCCATTATAGTTTTTTTCATTTTAAGTTCAACTGTCGCAATGAACAATTCGCTGCCGCTGAATTTGTTGGTTTAGCTCAAAATGAGATACTTTTACAGTTCGTATTTTGCACATAATCACAAATGGTCAGGACGGGCGGAAAACAAAAACGCTCCGAATCCTTGGCATTCCGAGACGGATATGCTATGCTGGGGGCATCCAATAAGGAAGGAAATGGAAACGAAAATGGAAATAAACCCTATTCTGCGCTCGCTCTTTGACCGCAAGTCCGTGCGGGCCTATACCGAGCGGGAGATTTCGGAGGAGGACGTGGAGCAAATCCTCAGCGCCGCCCGCCGCGATTCGGCTTTCAGATTTCAGATTTCAGTTTTCAGGAGCAATGGGGGAGAACGGCGAAGCCGCAGTGCTTAGTGCTTAGTGGCTAGTGCTTGGTAATCAGCGAAGAACCGGGGAACGGCGGGCGGCCGAGACGACCGCCCCTACACGCAGGAACATGGGTTTACCTCCGTAGGGGCGGATATCATCCGCCCGAAAACGTCGGTCTCGGTACCATGTCCGCGGGCGGCCGAGGACGACCGCCCCTACACGCGGAAATGCGGGCCCACCTCCGTAGGGGCGGATATCATCCGCCCGAAAACGTCGGACCCGGTACCGTGTCTGCGGGAGGGGCATACCCGCAGGGCACGCAGAGCCCCTCCCCTACACGCAGAACCGTGGTTCTCCTCCGTAGGGACGGATATGGCCGCCCCTGCGGCGCTTGTTTTGAGGCAGGCTCTTCCGTTTTCAGATTCTGTCATGCCATACGAAAAGGACGCAGCGCGTTTTGCACTGCGTCCTTTCTGTATGCGGTTTTGCGGGAAGACCGGGGATTATTCCTCGCCGAAGGCGACCTTGACGGCCTTGATGCCGAAGGTCATGGTGCGGCCCATGGCGATGCCGGCCATCAGGCAAGGGTAGTTGTTGACAAAGAAGCCGCCGGAGCAGTCGCCGGTGACGAACAGGCCGTCGATGGGCTCCCGGTTCTCGTCGATGGCACGGGCGTTCTCGTCGATGAGGATGCCCTGCTCGGTGGTCAGCAGGCACGCGCCCATCCAGAAGCCGCGGAAGGGGGCCTTCTCGATCTTGGACAGGTGGTAGGGCAGCTTGCCGAAGTCCTCGTCCTCGCCCTTCTCGGCCAGCTCGTTGTAGCGGGCGACAGTGGCCAGGAAGGTCTCCTTCGCCTCACCGGCGAAGCCCAGCTTGTCCGCCAGCTCTTCCAGAGTGTCGGCCTCGAAGGCGTTGCCCTTTTCGATCTGGCCTTTGAACATCTCGTCGGCTCTCTCAACCCCGTTGCGGGTACCGGCGGAGCAGCCGATGGTGTGGAAGACCTGTACGTCCTCGCGCCAGTTGTCGTCGAAGACGGAGGCGTAGACATGGCCCGGCTGGTTGAAGGCGGCATAGGACATCTGGTCGTAGGTGCCGGTCTCGCAGGCGAAGCGCTCGCCCTTGCGGTTGACCTTCAGGAAGGGCTGGCTGCCGATGTTGAACTGGCCCTCGGTGGCGGGGAAGTACTTGTCGCCCACGGCGGTGACGGCATAGCCGGCGTCAATGCCCGGGGCGATGATGCCGCGGTCGAAGAGCATGGGGGCGGGCTCGGCCTGCATGGCGGCGCCGATCCACTTGGCGGCCTTGATGCCGTCGCCGGTGTCGGTGGGCCAGCTGTTGTCATAGGTGGTGACGGCGGTGCCCATGGGGTCCAGGGCTTCCATCATGACGGGGTTGCGGGGATAGCCGCCGGTGGCCAGCAGCACGCCGTTCTTGGCATTGATGCGGATGTATTCGCCGGTCTCGGTGCGCTGGGCAATGACGCCGGTGACGCGGCCGGTCTCGTTCTGCTCCAGCTTCACCATCGGGGTGGAGAAGAGAATCTGATTGCCGCCGTCCTCAATGACCTGCTGGAACATGTCCAGTCGGTTGAGCTTGCTGTTCCAGAAACGCTCCTCCGCGGGTAGGCGGTAGCCGGGCTTCGCGGGCTCGGGGCAGTGGGACTCGTCCCCGGCGGTCACGTTCAGCACCGCGTCCGGGTCGTACTTGGCGTAGCATTCCTTGACGAAGCTGTGCATGGCGGCGGACTCGTTGAACCAGGTGGAGAAGGTCTTCAGGTTGGTCTTGCCGGAGGAGAACTTCTTCAGCTCGCGGCGCATGGCGGCCCGGTCCATGGGAGCCTCGCCGGCGGCCAGCATATCCTCGGAGTCGCAGGCGCCGTACCAGCCGCGGACGCGGGCGTGGGTGGTGCCCTTCTCGATGACCAGAACCTTGTAGCCCTTGCTGGTGGCGTAGGCCGCGGAGGCCAGGCCGCCGTTGCCGGCGCCGACCACCAGGAAATCGGTCTCGATGGTCTCGGCAATCTCGCTCTCGGCGATCTCGGGGGCGGTGCCCAGCCAGTCGGCGGGAGCGGCTTCGGCCTCGTCATGGGTGATGACTTCCACGGGAATCTCGCCCTTGGCCTGGGCGATGCACTTGGCGGCGGCTTCCATGACACCATGGGAGGTGAGGGACGCGCCGGCAACGGCGTCGATCTCCGCGCTCTGGTTGTTCATCAGGGCCTCGCGCAGGGTCTCTGCGGCGGCCTGGCCGATGGATTCGGTCTCGCCGGACAGGTCCAGCACCACGTCGGTGATGGCGTCGGCGCTGAAGGTCATGGTCACCAGCACGGTGTTGAGGCCGGTGGCGGTGGCGGAGTAGGTGCCGGGGGTGTAGATGCCCGCGGCCTCATCGGCAAAGGCAGTCAGCCCGGAGACAGAGGTCAGGGCAGCGGCGGCGGAGCCTGCCAGGGCCCCCTTCAGAAAATCGCGGCGGGAAAGCTGTTTCATGGTTATCCTCCTGTTTTATATTGACAGATTTGCTGACAATACTGTAAGACCGGGTGCAGGTCACAGGTCAAGAGGAAAAAAAGAAAATCGTGCGGATTGAAAAAGGGCAGCGCGTCCGCTATACTGAGATTCAGGATGAAAAAAACAGAGAATAACGGGGGACATACCGAAAATGAAACAATACCGGATCGGAGATTTTGCCAGGTACCTGGGGGTTACCCCCGACTTACTCAAGCACTATGAGGACGTGGGCATTATTCAGTCCATGCGCAGCGAGAGCGGATACCGATACTATCCTTTTTACACAACGATGTTTCTGATTGAGAGCATCCGCCTGAGAAACTACGGGCTGACTCTGCGGGAAATCCGGGATATCCTGACGGTGCACAGCGCGGATAATGCCCGGGTGGAGGCGCTGCTTGAGGAAAAAATGGAAATCCTGGGGCAGGAGATCAACCTGGACCAGGCCCTGCGGGAGGATTACGATTCCTTCCTCCGGTGGAAGGAATCCCTGGGCGGCCTCAACCGGGACTGGGAGATCCGGCGCAGCAGGCCCATGCTTTTCCTGCCCCATACCGACGGCTATGATTTCCTGGAGGATCCGCGGATCTACGAGATTCTCAATCAATGGATGAGCTATATCCCCATTGTCAAATCCGCAAGGAAGGCGGGGCCGGACGGGAAGAGCGTCTGGGGCTTCCTGGCGGACGGGAACACGGTCCGGCGGCTGCAGCTGCCGGTCAACGACGTGGTGGAGCAGTATTCGCCCCGACGCACCCTCTATTACAAATTCTGCGCACAGCTGCTCACGGAAAAGGAAGAGACCGCCGACAATCCGGAGCATCCGGCGTTTCAGAAGCTGAGAGAGCTGGGGCTGAAGCAGGACGGACCCTGCTTTCGCGTGACGCTCATGCCGGGGGACTGGAAACGTCGGCTGGGATATGCTTACGGGTATTACGCCATCCCGCTTGCGGAATGAGAAAGCCGGAGCGGGGAGTTCGAAACGCCGAACTCACGGTTTCAAATTCCGTATTCCCCGGAGGGCGAGGAGCCAGCCGCTGAGGCTGAGGGCGGCGCCTGCGAGAAAACAGGGCGGCAGCAGGGGACTTGCGGTCCCGTAGATATCCAGGATGCCCTTCAGAATGCTGCCCGCGGTCAGCGCCGCCACGCCCGCGTGAATGAAATCTGCCGACAGCAGGCCCGGAAAGGGCCTGCTTTTTTTCTGCAGCAGGAAAAAGGGCATGAGGCCCAGCAGCAGGGGGAAGGCGAAGGCGTAGACCATGAAAGACGACCAGACGCCGTGGCTGAAGCGCTCGTATACGGCGCCGAACAGGGCGCAGAGAACCGTGCAGAGCAGGTACGTGCCCATGACGGCGGCATAGCGCCGCCGGGAGTTTTCCTCATGCCACGTAGACAATGTCGCTCACGCTCCTTTCCTTTTCGCTTCTGCCGGTGCTGGTGGGATTGTTGACCACCCGGCCGTTGAAGACCATGGTGGAGGAGCCGCCCCCGTCCAGGTTATAGGCCGTCAGTGCGCCCCTGCTCTGCAGGAAAAGGGCAAGCTCGCACAGGGACAGGCCCTCGCTCTCCTCCGTGCGGCCGTCGGAGACCACAAACAGATAGTGCAGCGGTTCCAGCACGGCGATGGCGGTGCGGGGGTTGCTGGACCTGGCGCGGCCCACCTCGTCTGACACGGATACGGCCACCTGGCCGTCTTCCACCAGGGCCGGGCCGAAGCTGAGCACGTTCCAGGCGCCGCTGTCCAGCAGTGCCTGGGCGCTGACCTGGGATTCCTGGATGATGCCGAAGCTGCCGTCGGCATAGATCACCAGGTCCTCCGCGCCCTCCTTCACGCTGCTGCGGTAGAGGACGCCGTTGCGGATCACGTAGCCGCTGCGCTGGGCGCCGTAGAAATCCCCGTTGACGGCAAGCAGGGCGTCCACGGATTCGGCGATGGAGGAGGTGGTGTCCGTCACGTTCCGGCCGTAGCTGTTCTCCGCCAGGGCGGTTTTCAGCTGCTCCGGGGAGCTGAGGCGCACGTCAGCCACGTAGACGGTGCTGTCGCCCACCCGCTCCTGAGTGATGCTGACGGAGAGACTGCCGTCGTCATAGCTGCTTTCGGTCAGAACCGGTTCCATTTCCGCCTCCGCCGCCGCGGCGGTCAGTTGGGCGGGCTCCGGCGTTCCCGCGCTCGAAGCGCTCACCTGGGCGGACGCCGGGGTTTCCGACGCCTCTTCGCTCGCAGTCAGGGGCGCCGGGGCCGCCTGAATTTTCCGCACGATGACGAAGCTGTCCAGCAGGACGTAGGCGGAATAGAGCAGCAGCGCCAGCAGAAAAAGCGGCAGAAACAGACGCTGAATTGTTTTCATCTGCATTCTCCTTTCCTTGGATTGCCTGTATTCTATGCCGCAAACCCTAAGTCAACTTAAGACCCAAAAAAAGGATGATTTTTTCGCCGCGCTGTGGTATGCTCAGAATAACGATTAATCAGCGTTAACGCTGGCATAGAGGTGAAAGCCATGAGACTTCTGTATGCCGAGGACGAAAAATCCCTGGCCAGGGCCGTTTCGACGATCCTGGAGAAAAACAACTACGCCGTGGACGTGGTGGGCGACGGAGTGAGCGCCCTGGACTATCTGGAGACCGGCAACTACGACGGCGCGATTCTGGACGTGATGATGCCGAAGCTGGACGGCTTTGAGGTGCTGCGGCGGATGCGCGCCCGGGGCGACCGGACGCCGGTGCTGCTGCTGACGGCCAAGGCGGAGATCGACGACCGGGTCACCGGCCTTGACAGCGGGGCCAACGACTATCTGACCAAGCCCTTCGACATGAAGGAGCTGCTGGCGCGCATCCGGGCCATGACGCGGGTGCTGTCCGTGCAGCCGGACAAGACCATCCGCTTCGGTAAGGTCACCCTGGACTGCGCAGGCTATGAGCTCAGCGGCCCGGGGGGCAGCTGCAGGCTGGCCGGCAAGGAGTTTCAGATGATGGAGATGCTGATGCGAAATCCCAGGCAGCTGATCTCCACCGAGACCCTCATGGACCGGATCTGGGGCTTTGACAGCGAGGCGGAGCTGAACATCGTCTGGGTGTACATCTCCACATTGCGGAAAAAGCTGAAGAGCATCGACGCGGACGTGGAGATCAAGGCCCAGCGGGGGCTGGGCTATTACCTGGAGGTCCGCTCATGATCCGAAAGCTGCGGAAAAAGTTTATTCTGGCGGCCATCGCCTCGGTCTTCCTGGTGCTGGCGGTTCTGATCGGCGCCATCAACGTGCTCAACTACCGCAGCCTTGTCCGCCAGGCGGACGAGACCCTGCAGCTCCTTTCGGACAACCGGGGCGCCTTTCCCCGGGAGATGTTCCTGGAGCGGGACCGGGCCGAGGGGACCCTGCCGGAGGAGGGCGTTCCGCCGGAGGAGGGGCCCGGGGGCTTCGGGATGCTCCGCCCGGAGGGCAACCGGGAGCTTGCCTATCAGACCCGCTTCTTCAGCGCCTGGTTTGACGGGGAGGGGAGCCTTTCCCGGCTCAATCTGGACAACCTGGCCTCCCTCACGGAGGAGGAGGCTGCGGCCCTTGCCCAAAGCGTATACGAGAGCGGGAAGACGTCGGGCTTTGCGGAAAACTACCGCTTCAGTCGGACGCTCCTGGACGGGGAGAGCATGCTGCTGTTTCTCAACTGTCAGCGGGAGCTTGCCACCTTCCGGAGCTTTCTGGCCGCCAGCGTGGGCATCTCTCTGGCGGGGACGGCGGCGGTGATTCTGCTGCTGACGCTGCTGTCCGGGCGGATTGTGCGCCCCATCGCGGAGAGCTATGAAAAGCAGAAGCGCTTCATCACCGACGCCGGGCACGAGCTGAAAACCCCCATCACCATCATCCGCGCCGACGCGGACGTGCTGGAGTCGGAGCTGGAGGGGGAGAGCGAGTGGATCACCGACATCCGCCGCCAGACCCAGCGCCTTGCGGACTTGACCGCGGAGCTGATCTATCTGTCCAGAATGGAGGAGGAGAACACGGCCCTTGCCATGGAGGAGTGCGCCTGGAGCGAGCTTGTGGAGGAGAGCGCCCGTTCCTTCCAGGCCCTGGCCCTGTCCCGGAACAGGCGATTTCACGCCGATGTGGCGCCGGAGCTGAAGGTGCGGGGCGACGAGAAGGCCCTGGCCAAGCTGGTGTCCATCCTGCTGGACAACGCCATGAAGTATTCCGACGAGGGGGGCACGGTGGAGCTGCGGCTGGAGCAGGCAGGGAGATACGCCCGCCTCACGGTGAAAAACAGCTGCCCGGAGCGGGAAAAGGGGAACGCGGACCGGCTGTTCGAGCGCTTTACAAGAGAGGACAGCTCCCGCAGCTCCCAGTCCGGCGGCTTCGGCCTGGGCCTGGCCATCGCCAAGGCCGTGACCGAGGCCCACAAGGGGAAAATCCACGCCGAGTCCGAGGACGGCCATTCCCTGACCGTGACGGCGGACCTGCCGCTGGCGGCGGGCTAGTTGTTAGCTGCGCCTAAGAATGCGGAAATATTCTCCGCAAGAATTGGGGACGGTTCTTTTTTCTCGTATTGAGAAAAAGAACCGTCCATGCCGCAAAGCCGCGCACAAAATGCATGAAAAATGGTACACTGGAGGCGCGG
>CAMVIC010000048.1 GCA_947167435.1 uncultured Clostridia bacterium
TCCTCCGCCACCACTTCAAAGCTGAAGCGCTCCGGATTGTAATCCAGACTCAGCTCCACGGTGACCGCGTCCCTGTTGCCGGAGATAAAGCTGTAGGTTCCGGTGCACAGAGGGCCGGCCGGGACAGACTTCTTCGGCGCTGCGGAAGCGCCGGCTGCCTCCTCCGCCGGCTTTTTCAGCAGGATGGCCATGGCTGCGGCCAGCGCCCCGGCGGCACCCAGGGCCAGGGGGCCGATCACTTTCCATTTTCTTAACATCGATGTCACTCCTCTCAAAGTTGATGGTACACGCTCTGCCTGTCTGACGACGGGGCATGACGTTTTGTTCTGCGAAAAACTGTTTCTATTATATCCCATCCTGCCCTGTCAGGCAAGGAGCGGATTGCGAAATGTGCCCGAATGGGGTATACTGGCGGCAAACAGCGAAACAAACAAGGAGGAACACCATGAAAGCACCTTTTTCTCCCTATCTGAGCGGCATCAAGGACGCTCTGCGGGAGCTGTTGCGTCTGCTGCGGCAGGATTACGCCTACGTGAGCGTGCTGGCAACCGATTCCAGAGGCCTGGCCGTGGCCATCTCCCAGCGGGCAAAAAGCGTCCGCAGCGAGACCATGACCACCGAGCGGGGCGTGGTGGTCCGGGTCTGGCAGGACGGGCAGTACAGCGAGTACGCCCTGAACGACTTTGATCCGTCCGCACCCGCCGCCGCGGCGGAGAAGATCCGCGCTGCGCTGAGGCAGCAGCAGGCGCTGCTTGCCGCCACGGGCACCGCCCGCTACGACACGCCCGTACTGCCGGACGAGCCGCTGAAGCTCTTCGTGGAGAAGGAGACGGAGCAGCTGCCCGAGAGCGCCGACGTGAAGGCTCTGGTGGAAAAACTCAGCGATCTTTCCGACCGGGGCATGGAGCTGAGCGAGTACGCCCTGGACTGCACGGCAAACTTCCAGTCCACCCACGTCTGCAAGCTCTTCCTCACGGAAAACCGGGACCTGAGCCAGAGCTATGTGTACAGCGAGGGAAGCCTTGCGCTGATCGTGAACCGGGAAGGGAACAGCCAGTATGCCTACCGGGGCGTATCCGGCCTGTGCGGCCCGGAGCTTGCCGACCGAATGGCGGACAAGCTGGAGGAGATCGGGAAGACGGCGGCGGAGCTGCTGGACGCCGGGCGCATCGAGCCGGGCGAGTACGAGATCATCACCTCCCCAGAGGTCACCGGCCTCATCGCTCACGAGGCCTTCGGCCACGGGGTGGAGATGGACATGTTTGTGAAAAACCGGGCCCTGGGCAGGGAATACATCGGCAAGCGGGTGGGCAGCGACAAGTGCACCATGCACGAGGGCGCCCTCTGCGCCGAGAACGTGACCAGCTATGCCTTTGACGACGAGGGCACCCTGGCCGGAGACGTGACTGAAATCGACGCGGGCATCCTGAAAACCGGCATCTGCGACGCCCTCAGCGCCCTGCGCCTGGGCGTGCAGCCCACCGGCAACGGCAAGCGGGAGAACTTTGAGCACAAGGTCTACACCCGCATGACCAACACCCTCTTCGACTCCGGCGACGACAGTCTGGAGGACATGATCGCCTCCATTGAAAACGGCTATCTGCTGGAGGGAATGGAGAGCGGGATGGAGGACCCCAAGCACTGGGGCATCCAGTGCATCATCAGCCTTGGCCGGGAGATCAAAAACGGCAGGCTCACCGGCAGGGTGGTGGCCCCCATCATCATGACCGGCTATGTGCCGGACCTGCTGGGGAACATCACCATGCGCTCACCCCATCGGGAGGTCTTCGGCAACGGCGGCTGCGGCAAGGGCTATAAGGAGTGGGTCAAGGTCTCCGACGGCGGTCCCTATCTGAAAACGAAAGCGAGGCTGGGATAATGCTGGATACGGTCATTTCCATTCTGAAAAAGGCCGGGCTGTACGGCTGGGAAGTCAATGACATGAAGACCCGGGGATGGGAGTTTTACTTCATCCGCCACGCGCTGGACCAGCACCGGGTCAGGGACGTGGAGCATCTGACCATCAAGGTCTATCAGCTGATTGAGGACGGGAAATACCTGGGCTTTGCCTCGGCGGAACTGCCGCCCACCGCGGACGAAAAAGAGGCGGAGCGGCTGATCGCAGACCTGGCCTACCGTGCAACGCTTGTGAAGAACAGGCCCTATACCCTTCAGCCGCTGCGGCCGGCCCATGCCGCCCCGGCGGCGGAGACGCAGGTGGACGTGGAGGCAATCTCCAAAGCCTTCCTCGAGACCATGCGGGACCTGCCCGAGACGGAGAGCGAGGATGTGAACAGCTACGAGATCTTCGTATCGGAAAAGACCCGGCGCCTGGTCACCTCCACGGGCATCGACGTGAGCGAGGTCTTCCCCGTCAGTATGATCGAGGTGGTGGTCAATGCCCGCAGCGAAGGCCATGAGATCGAGCTCTACCGCAGCTACCGCAGCGGAGACTGCGACCGGGAGGGACTGAGAAAGGACCTGCTGCGCACCATGCGCTACGGCAGAGACCGCCTGCACACATCTCCCACCCCAGCGCTGGGGAAGGCGGACGTGCTGTTTACCACTGCCGACGCAGTGCGCATCTACGAGTACTTTGCCCAGCGGCTGAACCCGCAGATGGTCTTCCGGAAGCTGAGCGATTGGGAGATCGGAAAGCCCGTCTCCGCGGAGATCAGGGGTGACAGGCTGAGCCTGAGCGCCCTGCGCAGCCTGCCCAACTCCTCGACAAACCGCCGCTACGACGCAGAGGGCGCCCCCATCACGGACACGGTGATGCTCCGGGAGGGCGTGCCCGAGCACTTCCTGGGCGGACGCATGTTTTCGGCCTATATGGGCCTGGAGGAGTCCTTCCTGCCCACGAACCTGTCGGCCTTCGGCGGTACGCACACGGAGGAAGAGCTGCGCCGGGGGCCCTATCTGGAGGTGGTGGAGTTTTCCGATTTCCAGGTAGACAGCCTGACCGGGGACATCTTCGGCGAAATCCGTCTGGCCTACTGGCACGACGGGGACAGGGTGACGCCGGTGTCCGGAGGGTCTCTCTCCGGCTCCATGTCCGACTTTGTGAAGGAGATGTACCTGTCAGAGGAGACGGTACAGTACAACAACTGGTCCATCCCGGCGCTGACGCTGCTGAAAAACGTCACCGTCACCGGAATCGAATGATTCCGGCACCTGATTCAGAATCAGCTTTAAAAAGAGACCGCGGAGTCCCAAACGGGACTCCGCGGAATCTTTTTGCTATGGCTGTTGTTCAGCGGTAATCAGCGCTGGATGTTGGGAGCGATCTCGGGATCGTTCATGTTCTCGGCGGTGTACCAGCAGGCGGGGGTCTCCTCGTCGTGGACTTCCTCGCCGTTGGCGATCATGGTCAGCAGGTCGATGGCAATCTGGCCCTGGAAGCGGGGAGCCTGGGTCACGGCGCCCAGCAGCTTGCCGCTCTCCACAGCGCCGGCGACGGCAGCGCCGGAGTCAAAGCCGGCACCGACGACGGACACGCCCAGCTTGCCGATGGTCTCGTCAGCGGTGACGATGCCCGCGGCGGTCTCCTGGTTGGTGCCCATGATGGCGATCAGGTCTTCCTTGTTCAGCAGCACGCCGGCTTCGGTGGCGCACAGCTCGCTGGTGGCGGAGGCGGGAACACGGACTTCGATGATCACGTCTGCGGTGCTGGCATCGCCGGCGTCCTTGCAGTCGGTGACGTACTTGTCACTGCCGATGACGGCGACGGTCTTGCCGTCGGCGGTGACCAGGTCGATCATGGTGTCGATGAAGCCGAGGCCGCGGTTGATGACGGAGTCAGAGGTTACGTCCTGGTTCACAAGGCCGATGCGGACGGGAGCGGAGGCGTTGGCGATCTGGTCCTTCACAGCCTCATACACGTTGGTGGCAGCAATGCCGCCGGCGTTGTAGTTGTCGGTCTTGGCGGTGGCGTAGACGCTGCCCTCGGGAGCGCCGGGAACGCCGGAGTTGAAGCAGATGACGGGGATGCCGGCATCCATAGCGTCCTGCAGGGAATCCATCACAGCGGAGGCGTCGGAGGCGGCGATGGCGATGCCGTCAGGGAAGCTGTTGATGGCGTTGTTGAGCATCTGGACCTGGTCGGCGATGTCGGTGTTGGAGCTGGGGCCCTGGCAGGTGACCTTGACACCCAGAACCTCGGCCTCGTCCTCGGCGCCCTCAACGGCGGCGCGCCAGAAGTCGGAGCTCATGCTCTTGACGATGAGGATGAAGTTGTACTCTTTCTCGGCGGTGACGTCGCCGTAGGCGGACTTGCCTTCAGCGGCGGCGGAGACACAGAACAGAGCGAAAACCAGTGCCAGCGCGAGAACAATGCTCAGGATCTTTTTCATGATTTCTTCTCCTTTTCAGAATTATTTTTGAATGCCTTGCGGCCTTCATACGGGAACAGGGGCTTATTTGCGCTTGTTTTTCACCACGTCGATACCAACGGCGGCCAGCAGGATGATGCCGGTGATGATCTGCTGCCAGTTGGCCTGCAGGCCGATGTAGGGCAGGCCGGTTTTCAGCGTGGACATGATGAACACGCCGATCAGGGTGCCCACGATGGAGCCAACGCCGCCGGCGGTAGAGGTACCGCCGATGATGGCGCTGCCGATGGCGTCCAGCTCCAGGCCGCCGCCGATGCCCGGGGACAGCTCCTGGAAAGTGGCGGCAAAGGCCAGGGAGGCGAGACCGGTGAAGAAGCCCGCGATGGCGTAGGCGGCGATGTGGTACCTGACCACCTTGACGCCGGAGAGGCGGGTGGCCTCCTTGTTGCTGCCGATGGCGATGATGTAGCGGCCCAGCTTGGTCTTGTTCAGGACAAAGGACATGAGGATCACGCTCAGCAGTACCCACAGAAAGCCGGTGGGGATCATGACGCCGCCGATCTGCGTGCGAAACAGCGAGCGGAACCAGCCCTGGGCGGAAGCGGCCTGGGGCCAGGTGACGCTCTTGCCGCCGACGACCACGGAGCCGATGCCGCGGGTGATCATCATGGTGGCCAGGGTGGCGATGAAGGGCGGAATATCCAGCACGGCTATGAGGGTGCCGTTGAAGAGGCCGAAGAGCACCGCCACCAGTACGGTGGCCAGCATGCCCACGCCCACCGGCATCCCGCATTCCACGATCAGATAGCCGCCGATCAGGCCGTAGCAGATCATGCCGGTGCCCAGGGACAGGTCGACGCCGCCGGTGATGAGCGCGAAGGTGACGCCGATGGCCATAAAGGCGATGTAGTAGGAATAGCTCAGAAGGGTAATGAAGGTGGAATAGCTGCGGAAGGGGGCGCTGAGCAGGGAGAACACCAGAAACAGGACGGCCAGCACTGCCAGCACCACCAGCTTCTGGGTATCAAACTTTTTCAGGAGCGGACTCTTGCTCTTTTCATTCTTGTTCATTTCGTCCCCTCCTCACTGCTGCATGGTCGCATAGTGCATGATGGATTCCTGGGTGGCGTTTTCAATGGCGATTTCCGCTGTCTTGCGGCCCTCGCACATGACCACGATCCGATCGCTCATGCGCAGGATCTCCGTCATCTCCGAAGAGATCATGATGATGGATTTCCCCTCCGCGGCCAGCTGGCTCATCAGATGGTAGATTTCGTTCTTGGCGCCCACGTCGATGCCGCGGGTAGGCTCGTCGAAGATCAGGATATCGCAGTTGCGGCACAGCCACTTGGCGATGACCACCTTCTGCTGGTTGCCGCCGGAGAGGTTGACCACCAGCTGGTCCACGCCGGGGGTCTTGGTCTTCAGGTCGTCCACGTATTTCTGCGCGGCGGCGGCCTCCTTCTTCTTGTTGATGAAAAGGCCCCGCATGTATTCGCCCAGGGTGGCCAAGGTGGTGTTCTCGGTGATGGTCTTCTGCAGTACGATGCCGAACTGCTTCCGATCCTCGGACAGATAGCCGATGCCCAGCTTCACCGCATCCTCGGGCGTTTTGATCTCCACCTGCTTCCCGTCGACCCAGATGTCGCCGGAGGTCTTGGGGTCGGCGCCGAAGAGGGCGCGCATGGTCTCGGTGCGTCCCGCACCCATCAGTCCGGAGAAGCCCAGAATCTCGCCCTTGTGCAGCTCAAAGCTCACGTCCTGCACCATCTTGCCGGCGTTCAGGTGCTCTACCTTCAAAACCACCGGCGCATCCGGCGCCACCATGCTTTTGGTCTTGGGGTCTTCGTAGATGGTGCGGCCCACCATCATCTTGATGATGTCGTCCTTGGTGCTCTGCTCGGTGATGAGCGTGCCCACGTAGGTGCCGTCGCGCATGACCGTGACCCGGTCGGTGATGACCTTGATCTCGTCCATGCGGTGGGAGATGTAGACGATGCCCAGGTTCTTCTGCCGCAGGTCCCGGATGATCTTGAACAGCTGCTCGATCTCCGTCTCGGTCAGGGCGGCGGAGGGCTCGTCGAAGACGATGAGCTTTGCGTTGTGGGAGATGGCCTTGGCAATCTCGCACATCTGCTGCTTGCCCACGGTGAGGGTGCTCATCTTGTCACGGGGGTCGATGTCGATGCCCAGCATGTCGAACAGTGCGCGGGAATCCCGGATCATTTTGGCGTCGTCGATGCGCAGGCCCTTCATGGGCTCGCGGCCGATGAAGATGTTCTGGGCCACGGTCAGGTGATTGACCATGTTCAGCTCCTGGTGCACGATGACGATGCCGGCGTCCTGGGCCTCCCGGGGGCTGGAGAACTCCACCTCTTTCCCCTCGTAGGTGATGGTGCCGGAGTCCTTGCTGTAAATGCCGGTCAGAATCTTCATCAGGGTGGATTTGCCGGCGCCGTTTTCGCCCATCAGGGCGTGTACCTCGCCCCTGCGGACTTCAAAGTTCACGTGGTCCAGGGCGTGAACACCGGGGAAGGACTTGTCGATCCCCTGCATGGTTAAAATTACTTCACCCATTGCGCACCTCAATTCTTTCTCTTCCGGCTGCGGATATCCGCATAGACGGCAATCAGAACGATGATGCCGGTGATGATGTACTGAAAGTCCTTCTGCAGCTTGATGGCCAGGATGCCCTCCTGCAGCAGGGCGATGATCATGGTGCCGATGATGGTGCCGCCGATGGAGGCGAGACCGCCTGCCATGGAGGTGCCGCCCATGACGCAGCTGGCGATGGCCTCGTTGTTGAAGGTGTCGCCCAGGCCCGGCTGCACGGTGGTGTAGGCGCCCACATAGAAGATGGCGGCGAGGCCGGCCAGGGTGCCGCAGATGACGTATGCCAGCATCTCCCATTTCTTCACGTTGACGCCGGACAGCCGCACGGCCTCCTTGTTGCTGCCCAGGCACAGGATGTAGCGCCCGGCTCTGGTCTTGTTGAGGATGATGCCGCAGAGGATGGCCACCAGGATCAGGATCACAAGCCCGACGGGGAACTGGGTGCCGTTGATTTTCGCCTTGACCAGCAGACGGTACCAGCCGTTATCCTGGGACAGCTGCGGCCAGCTGACCGACTGGCTCTTGGTGAACACGGAGCCCACGCCCTTGGCGATCATCATGCCCGCAAGGGAGGTGATGAAGGGCGGGATGCCCACGTAGGCCACCAAGGAGCCGTTGAGAGCGCCGAAGGCGGTGCCCACCAGGATACTGGCGATGAGACAGACGGGGAGCGGCACACCCATCTTGGTCAGCATCTGACCGGAGATGAGCGCCGCACAGAACATGACGGGACCGACGGAAAAGTCGATGCCGCCGGTAGCGATGGCAAAGGTGACGCCGAGCGCGAGGAAGCCGAGAAAATAAGCATAGTTGAGGGCGCTCAGAATTCTGGCGTATTTCAGAAACGTGGGGCTGAGGATGGCGAAGATGATGTACAGCAGAATCAGAACGCCGAAGAGAATGATGCGGTTGAATCCCAGCTTCCTGACGATCGGCAGGTTTTTGAATTTTTCCATGTTTTCCTCCTGCCGCTTCGCACTCAATCCTGCTTGCTGCCGTACTTCCGGGCGTATTCGCCGTAGGTGATGGAACGCTTGGGATCATAGCCGTCGCTCTGGTTGGGGTAGCGGTAGCGCTTGATGTCCTGATCGGTGGGGTAGGTGAAGCGGCCGCCGGGCAGCATGATGACCGTCTTGATCTCGGGGGTGTTCTCCTGCACGATGCGCTCGAACTGAGAGCAGAGCATGGTCGGGTCGCTTGCGGTGTTGGCCCAGTTGTCGTAGTGGTCGGGGATCAGGACCTTGGCGCGGAGGGTCTCGCCCAGGCGGGCGCAGTCATAGGGAGTCATCTTGTCGGTGGCGCCGGGGGCGTTCATGCCCATGTCGAAAATGGCCACGTCGATGTTGTAGTTGTTGCCGATGGCCACGTAGGCGTCGTTGTACCAGGTGTCGCCCAGGAAGAGGATGTTGCCGCCGGAGGTCTTGAACAGGAAGCTGACGCAGCACTCCTCATAGGGGCGGACCTGAGCCCCGTCGCCGGTCTTGATGACGGTCTGGTCATAGTTCATCAGGAACTCAACCTCGCAGCCGGGGAACTTGACGGATTCGCCCACGATGGCGGTGATGATGCGCTCGTCGGGAACCTCAAAGGATTTCAGCTTGTCCACGGTGCGGGGAGGCGCGACGAACTTGCAGTCGGTGGTCTGCAGGGCGGCCTTGACGGTGTAGATGTCGCAGTGGTCCTGGTGCTGGTGGGTGCTGAAGGCGGCGTCCAGGCGGTTGAACTTCCAGGGGTCGATGACCTGGGGATTCATGCGCATCCAGTTGATGGTCTCGGCGCCGGCCTGCTTGCAGACGCCGCAGTAGTAATACTGGGTGTAGTGGGAGGGGCCGGAGTACACGTCGATGAAGAAGATGGCGCCCTCGTCGGTCTTGAGCATCCAGGACGGACCGCCCAGCCACCAGAGAGCCACGGTGCCCTTCTTCACGTCCAGGTTCTCGATCTCCTGGTTGAGCATGGAGCCCCACTCGGGGAAGCAGTCCTCCAGCCAGTCCTGACGGGTGATGGTTCTGTTCTGGTTCAGGTAGTCGCCGGCGAGAATGCCGCGGCCGTCGGTTCTGATGATATCAGGCATGATGGTGTCCTCCTCAATGTATAATGGTCGTGTCCGGATTTGCTGAGTTCATTATTGTATACAAAAATTGAAAAGTCAATACAATTTCGTCAAATCGCATACTTTTTGTGAAAACCTCACGCATCTTCAGACGCGGTTTTGTGAAAATTGACGGCCGCTTTCCGCGGGTTTTCCGAAAAAAAGCAGGCCGCGTGCAGCGGCCTGTCGGGTGCTTCCGGTATTTTTGATGATTTGGCGGAGAGGCTCAGGCTATGTACAGAAGGGAGGGAAGTTCTCCGACCCGGTAAAAGTCCAGACTGGGGTGGGTAATGGCTTCCATCCCGGCCTCCGCGTCGCCGTTTTCCAGCGCTTCCACAATGCGCAGATGGCCCTCGTACTGGGCCTTCGGGTCTTCGGCGTTGCGGTAGTAGGCCGCCTGCAGATACTCCAGCTGAACCAGCAGATTGCGCTCAATCTGAATCAGGGTGCGGTTTTTCGTAATGCGGCACAGCTCCAGGTGGAAATCCGAATCGGCGCTTACCCGGCCGGCATAGTCCTGCTCCTGTGCCTTCTGAAAGCAGACCTCCGCCAGCTCCCGCAGAGCCTGGTACTCGGCCCGGCTGCCGTAGTAGATGGCCAGACGGATGGCCAGCCGGTCGAGGCTGATTTTGGTGATGCCGACCTCCCGCACGCGGTCCTCGTCAAAGACGGTGATCTCGGAATATTTGTTGGGGTAGAGAGTGACCACGTTGGCATTGGCCAGCTCCCGCAGCGCGTCCCGCACCGGGGTGCGGCTCACGTTCAGGCTCTGGGCGATGGCGGTCTCCGGAATCCTGTCCCCGGGCTTCAGCTCGCCGGCCAGGATGCGGTCCAGCAGATGGTGATATACGGCGTTGGTGGTGGCAGAAGAGAAGCGATCGGTCATAGTATCCCAACTTTCGGTTCAATCTTGTGAAACAGTGTACAATATTTTCGACTGTAAAACAAGATTGATTTTTTGCCTTATGTACAGTATAGTTGTATTGAACGCAACTGTGCAGTCGCTTTTGGGAGACTGCACAGTTAAAATACAAATCGGATGCGGAGGTTGCGGCGATGGAGCAGTTTACGGGACTGTTGGGGGAATACTACCGGGAGACAGAACCGGCGGCACGCAAGGCGCTGTATGCCC
>CAMVIC010000049.1 GCA_947167435.1 uncultured Clostridia bacterium
GGCACGGCGGGCACAGGGGGCGGGACCTCCTGGCAGTCCGTTTTTGCGGACCGGCTGGCACCATGGAGGAAGATGTGATGAGCCTGTTATCCGAAGCCATGGAGGCCTGCGTCCTCCTGAACAAGGTCACCGCCCCGGACGGCTACGGCGGTTATACCACCACCTGGGCCGACGGCGCGGCGTTTGAGGCGGCCATCGTCTTCGACACCTCCATGCAGGCACGGACGGCGGAGGCCGCCGGGGTGCGGTCCCTGTACACCGTGACCACCACAAGAGCCCTGACCCTGGAGTATCACGACGTGTTCCGCCGGGTGCGGGACGGCAAGATCTTTCGGGTGACCAGCGACGGGGACGACAAGTTCACGCCGGGCTCTGCCTCCCTGGATATGCGTCAGGTGACGGCGGAGGAGTGGACTCTGACGGGGAGTGTGAGCGATGGATAAACACCAGGCGCTGTACTCCTTCTGGTCCTCCTTCGGCCTCCCGGCTTTTGACCAGTATTCCGTGCCGGACAAGGCCCCGCTGCCCCGGATCACCTACGAGGATGCCACGGGGAGCATGGGGGACGTCATCAACCTCACCGCGTCCCTGTGGTACAGGGACACCGGCTGGGCGGCAATCAGCCAGAAGGCCCAGGAGATCGCGGACTATATCGAGACCATGTACCCCATGACCCTGCCGTTGAACACCGGGCGGCTGCTGCTGACCAGGGGGCGGCCCTGGGATCAGCGAATGAACGACCCGGATGACGACGGGATCCGCCGCGTCGTCTTGAATGTACAGGCGGAATTTTTAACACAATCCTGACGAAGGGAGGAAACCCTGTTATGCCTGATCTGAATTTCAAGCTGATCCCGCAGAGTACTTTTGAGGATCTGATCCTGGACGCCGGCATGCTGATCAAGGACTTTGACCCGGCCGAACCGGCTACCCCTGCGGATGAGGATATCATTACGGCTACCACCGGCGGCATCAATATCGTGTGCAAGCCCAACTTCTCCGATCTGGGCGAGGATGTGGACAACGTGCCGCTGAACATGCTGGAGCTCAAGCACCTGGACAGCTGGGAGTGCTCCATGTCCACCACAGCGCTGGGCACGTCCCCGGCCCTGATCAAGTGGGCTCTGGGCGCGGCGGACGCCGACGACAGCGACGCCACCCACATCGTGCCCCGGTCCCGGCTCAAGACGGCGGACTTTGCCACTATCTGGTGGGTCGGCCCCAAGGCGGCCGGCGGCTGGGTAGCCGTCAAGCTCTTTAACGCTCTCAGCACCGAGGGCCTGAGCATCCGAACCACCAAGAACGGCAAGGCCACCAGCGCCCTGACCCTGACGGGTCATGTGAGCATCAGCGCTCAGGACGTGGTGCCCATGGAGTTCTGGAGCGCGGACGCAGCCAGCGGCGTGATCACCCTGAACAAGCGGACCGCGACCGTCGCTGTGAACGGCACGGTGTCCCTGACGGCCACCACGACCCCGTCCGATGCAGTGGTCACCTGGTCCAGCCTGGACACCAGCGACGCCACCGTGGCGGCTTCCGGCTCTTCGCCGTATCATTCCGCCACCGTGACCGGCGCGGCTGCCGGGACCGCCACCATCCAGGCGGCGATCACGGTGAACGGCGTGACCAGCAAGGCGAGCTGCATCGTTACGGTCAGCTCCGCGAGCTGACATCGACAACACAAAGAGCGCGGAATCGTGCGGGATCGCATATGATCCGCCCGGTTCCGCGTTTTCGCAAATACGGAGGGGAATATGAAACGACTTTCTGAATTTAAGGATGAGGCAGGTATTGAGCTGGTCGGCAAGCTGATGCTGCCTATCAGCCGGATCGTTCGCAACAGGGGCGTCTTTGAGGCACGCGCCGCTGCAAAAGCGGAGGGCAGGCCGCTTCCCATGATGGAGCTGGCCTCCGCGATCCTCAGCAATGCACAGGCGGAGACCATCGAGATCCTGGCCCTGCTGAACGAAGAGGACCCGAGCGACTACCATTTCAACGCCGCGACTGTGTTCGGAGATGTCATGCAGCTTTTTGCTGATCCTGACTTCCAGGCGCTTTTTGGTTTGCAGAGCAAGACGACGGCCTCCTCTGGCTCTGCCTCGGAGAGTACAGAGGCCCCAGAAGCATCAGGTGCTTTCTCGGATACTGTGGAGCCAGAATCCGCAAAAAAGCAGAAGAAAAAGTCTTCCGGGTCTACCTGACGGACGCTCTTATGGCGGCGGCGAATAATACCGCCAGATTTGCCGGGGGGTATGAGTGCAATCGTCGCTGGGTGGATGTGATCGACCCGAAACCGGAGGAAACGCGGACAGCGGCACAGGTCATTGCTGGCCTGCGGGCACAGATGCAGCTGGACTTTGGAGAGAAAAGAGGTGACTTGTCTTGAATGTGTTTGACCTGGAAGCGGTGCTGACGCTGGACACCAGCGAATACGACCAGGGGCTGTCTAAGGCCGGGGAGGATGCGAAAAAGACCACCGGCAATGCGGCGGCCATGCAGAAAAACATTACCACGGCTGCCCTTGCAGGGGCCGGAGCTATGGCCGCAGCAAGCACGGCACTTGTTACCAAATCCATAAAAAGCTACGCGGAATATGAGCAGCTGGTGGGCGGCATTGAAACGCTCTATAAATCGAGCGCTAATACTGTCATGCAGTATGCAAACGAGGCGTACAAAACCGCTGGCATGTCTGCGAATCAGTACATGGAGACGGCGACGAGCTTTGCAGCAGCCCTCACGCAGTCTCTGGGCGGGGACACCGCGAAGGCGGCTGAGTACGCTAACACCGCCATCACGGACATGTCCGACAACGCCAACAAGATGGGCACCAGTATCGACAGCATTGTCCAGACATACCAGAGCCTTTCCCGCGGCAATTTCGCCATGCTGGACAACCTCAAGCTGGGGTATGGCGGAACAAAAGCGGAGCTGGAACGGTTACTGGAAGATGCAGAACGGTATAAGGCAGCCCAGGGCGAGATCGTAGATTACTCCATTGACAGCTATTCGGACATCGTGGAAGCCATCCACGTCGTCCAGCAGGAAATGGGGATCACAGGAACAACGGCGGCGGAATCCGCCAGCACGATCGAGGGCAGCTTTAACACTGCAAAGGCAGCGGCGGAGAACTTCTTTACCAGCCTGGCAAATCCCGATGCAGATGTGTCTGCAACATTTGACAGCTTGGTGGATTCGGTGTCTACCGTGGCCGGGAATGTGATCCCTGTCATTGGGACGATTGCTGACCACGTCTGGGACCTGGCAAACAGTTTCCCGGCGGTGACCGGGGCTGTGCTCCCTGCCGCCGTCGCTTTCGGTGCGTTCGCAGTTGCAATCAATGTTGTGCCTGCGATCAATGCTGCGAGAGACGCGATTCTCGGGTTTAATGCTGTTTTGGCAGCAAATCCGATCGGCCTTGCAATCGCTTTGATGGCTGGTCTTGCGGTGGCGACGTATAACCTTGTGACGCATTTCACGGAGCTGTACACCGAGGCGGACAAGGCGGCGGAGGGGATCAGAAATCTGAACCGCGCCACGGAGTCCGGGGTATCCGGCTGGGTGGAGCAGGAAAACGCTGCTAAGGAGTCCATGAGCGGTGTGCAGAGCAGTGTTGAGTCTGCCGCCTCAGGGGTTTCTGACGCTCTGGGTGCGGCTGGCGCTGACAGCGGCCAGGCGTACCGGGATAACCTGACCAACGCCCTGAGCGGAATTGACGCTGATCTGGCCGATCAGATTTCTGCGGCGATGGATGGCACGGCGTCTGCGGTCGAAGGAGCGAGCACCCAGATCGGGGAAGCCGGGACAAGTGCAGTAGAGCAGTATGCCAGCGCATTTCAAAATGGCGAGATAGGCAACGCGGCTTCTAACGCTGTAACTCAGGCAGTTGATGCTGCCAATGGCGCAGCAAGTAATTTTGCTACTGTTGGACAGAGTATAGCGACCCAAATCAGCACGGGCATAAACTCCAGTGCCGGAAGCATTTCCACTGCTGTCAGCGCCATGCTGACCACTGCTATTGTCGCAGGGAATGTTGCTACTGGTGCGGCGGCGGCTGTTGGTCAGAATGTCGGGGCACAGCTTGCTCAGGGTATCCATGCCGGGGCCGGAACGGTTTCGTCCGCAATCCAGAACATCGTTACCACAGCTATTACGACTGGCAACGCAGCGACAAGTGCGGCTGTAAATATCGGACAGAACATCGGGACACAAATCGCTTCCGGGGCTTCCTCCGGGGCTGGTGCTGTTGCAGGTGCTGTAAGGGGCGTCGTTGCCACTGCCATTGTTGCGGGTAATGCGGCGACAGGCGGAGCCACAGCCATCGGTGCGAATATCGCTCGAGGCATCGCAGCCGGTATTTCTTCCGGTTCTGGAGCCATTGCGGCGGCGGCCCGAAGCGCTGTGCAGGCGGCTGTTGCGGCGGCAAAAGCGGCGGCGGCTATTCACTCTCCGTCACAGAAATTCCGAGACGAGGTCGGTGTCTTCATGGGCCTCGGTATTGCCGAAGGACTGGAAGATTCCGAGGATGAGGTGACAAAAGCCGCGAAGAAACTGGCGGAAAAGACATATTCCACCAGTAAAGAATGGCTGCGCCGGCAGACGAAGTTCAACAAGCTCTCCCTGGCGGAGCAGCTGGAGGTCTGGCAGGAAATCCAGAGCGGCTATCTCAAAGAATCCAAGCAGTGGATCCAGGCGGAGGAGGAGATCTTTGACCTCCGGGAGAAGATCCAGAGCGAGTTTGCCACCGATGTGGAGAAGATCTGGAAGGATATCACCGACGCCCAGGACAAGTACGCCGACGCACTGACGGACCGGATCGACGACATTGCCGGGGCTTATAAGCTCTTTGACGATGTGCAGGACCGAGAGGCCGTTAACGGCCAGGAGCTGACGGACAACCTGACCAGACAGGTCAACGTGCTGAATGACTTTTACGGCGGCCTGGACGCCCTGGCGGCCCGGGGGGTCTCCGGGGCTCTGGTGGAGGAGATCCGGGACATGGGCCCCAAGGCCGTGGACAATCTGGACGCTCTTCTGGCCATGACGGATGAGGAGCTCAGCGAGTATGCGGATCTGTTCGGCCAGAAACAGGCGTTTGCCAACCGGCAGGCGCTGAAGGAGCTGGAAGGACTCAAGGCGGAGACGGACGCGCAGATCAAGAAGAACATGCAGAGCATCCTGGATCTGTACGACAAGACCGCGCCCACCCTGGGGGAGGCGTTCACCGACGGCCTGGCCAAGGGCATCCTGGACGGGGTGCCGGACGTGGTCAGCGCGGCGGTGGAGGCGTCCCGGGCGGCGCTGGGCGCGGCCAGTGAGACCATGTTCGGCAAGCGGCTGAGCTTTGCCAAGAGCGGGCTGGGTATGGCTTCCGCCGGAATGATCAACACCGTGAGCCAGCACGTTGCCCAAACCGGAGGTACCACCACCATCAACCTGGTAACGCCGGACGGCGGGGTCCTGGCCCGGTATGTTTTTGACCCGCTCAAGGCTTACGCGGCGGCAAAAGGCCAGCCCATCGTGAACCCGGCGTAAAGGGGGGGAGAGCATGTTACAGCTTGTGCTGGACGGCATGGAGATGCCGGAGAGCCAGAAGGGCGGCTATACCGCCGTGCGGGAGCCTCTCTCCGTTGATCTGGAGATGATCTCCGGGCGGATGGTCCGGGAGCTGCGGGGCTACGTGTGGCGGCTGTCTTATCAGTACGGGTGGCTCACAGACGAGCAGCGGACGGCCTTTCTGGCGATCTGCGAGAAGGGGCGGCGGGAGCCCATTACCGTAGGCTTCCTGGTGCCGGATGATCCGGGGGAGACCCTGCGGTATTCCCAGTTCATTGTGACGGATCTCCAGCGCCCCGCCTTTCGGTGGGGACGGCTGGATGAGCCGGACTATGTGGACGTCTGGACGCCCATCTGGGCGGACTTCCGAGTGGAACTGCGGGAGGTGAGCCCCAGTGATTGACGCCTCTGATGCTTACCGCGCCGCCGTTATGGCAGACACCCGACGGTGCGCCGTCCAGGTGGAGACCGATGTGGCGGACCCGGATATCATTTACACCGGACTGAGCGGCCCGGAGCAGGCGGCGGTCTCGGTACCGTCCCAGACGGTGCGGGATCACGGGGAGCTGAGCCGGTATGCCACCCTTGAGCGGAATCTGTGGGCGCTGGACGGGACCTTTGACCTGTTCCGGGCGGATTACAGCAGGCAGCGCCCGGCGGACAAGATCGGCTTTGTGAGCGAGGCTGTCAGCGGAGCGGACGGGTCCTTTTCCGCGCCTCTGGTGCTGACGCTGACCATGGAGCACCCGAGTCTGCTGCAGGCGGCGTCGGTGGTCTTCTCCGAGGACCCGGCGTTTGGGTACCCCACGGATCTGACGGTGGAAATCTACGCCAACAATATATTGGTTTACAGCTGGACCGTGGAGTACAACACCGAGGCGGAGATTATCAGCCCAGAGGTCTTTGAAGCGTACCAGCCGGACCGGATCGTGGTGACCGTGCGGGCGTGGAGCCTGCCGGGTCGGCGGCTGCGTCTGCGGCAGATCCTCCCCGGCCTGCGGCTGTCCTGGACGGAGGACGACATCACCGGGCTCACCGCCAAGCTGGAGGGGGACCCCTCCTGCGTGTCTCTGCCCTACGGGACGGCGACGCTGGGGATCGACAACTCCGGTCGGGTCTTTGAGCCCAGGAACAAGAAGGGCTTTTTCCAAAGCATTCAGGCCCGGCAGCAGGTGGAGCTGGCCGTGGGTGTGCAGATATCCCAGGACGATGTAACGGTCTATGAGTTCCTGCCCATCGGGCGGTACTACCAGCACTCCGGCGGGTGGAGCACCAGCGACAACGGGCTCTCCCTGGACTGGGATCTGGTGGACATCATCGGCCTGCTGGCGGATCGGGAGTACAGCCTGCCGGAGCCGGTCCCGGTGACCCTGGAGGAGTGGGTGGCGTCCATCGTTGCCCCGCTGGGGATCAGCTTTTTGGACCGGTACGACGTAGACCCGGATTATAAGGATCTGCCGTTGACGGCCCCGGACCTGTCGGAGATCGACGGAATGAAATGCGGGGACCTGCTGCGGTATCTGGGGCAGGCCACCGGGACCTGGCCCCGGGCAGATCAGGAGACCGGAAATCTGGTCATGGAGCCGCTGTGGGATCAGGGCGTCCGGCTGTCCCTGGACAATATGCCGGTCTATCCCACCATCAGAGAGAACGACGACGTGGCGGAGATCACCGTCACCCTGGCGGACGAGGACGGGACCAAGATCAGCTTGGGCGGCACCAATCCGGCGGCCTCCCGGAGTGTCGCCGTGAAGAACCCCTTCCTGACCACCGAGGAGCAGGCGTTGACGGTCTGGCAGCAGATCGTCACGCAGTACGGCGGAAACGCATTTGACGCCACCTGGCGGGGCGATCCGTCGGCGGAGATCGGGGACGTGGTGACGCTGGAGCTGGACGAGCATAGCGCGGCCTCCGCCCGGCTGATCGAACAGACCTTTGATTTTTCCTCCGGGGTACTGGCCGGGTGCAAGGCGTCCCTGATCCAGCCCATCGGCATCCAGCGGTACGAGAATCAGGTCCAGCTGACGGAAAGCGGGACCTGGACGGTGCCGGACGGGGTCCGGGTGATCCATGTGATTCTGGTCAACGGCGGGGACGGCGGGCAGAAGGGCGACGCCGGAAGCTACGACGCCGCAGGGGATGACGGCGAGGATGGCATGGGCGGTCTGGTGCTGGCCCGGGGTCTGAACGTGATCCCCGGCCAGGTTTTTGCCGTAACCATCGGCACGGGCGGCGCGGCCAACGGCGGGGCCGGAGGCGTGACCACCTTCGGGGCTCTCTCCGGGTCGGACGGCAAAGCCTATTCCCCGTCCTATACGGATATTGCCAGCGGTCGTGCCTTCGGGCGGACAGGCGTCCGGCTTCCTGTGACCGGGTCCGGCGACGGCGGGCAAGGAGGCAAGGGCGGCGCGAAGGGGAAGCGCCACGAATCCAAATCAAAGGACGATCACGGCTTTGTTACGAGCCGCTGGGTGACAGACGTCAGGCCCGGGAAGGGTGAGAACGGAAGCCCCGGCGGTTCAGGCTGCGTCATGATCTACTGGAACAGGTGATGCAATGAGCACGGTTATCGACACACTGATCACGGACCGCACCCGGGAGGACGTGGACGAGCTGCTTGCCCTGCTGGCCGCCGAGATCAATCCGGCGGGAGATCACAAGGGAAGTTACAACGCCTCGGATCTCAACAGGGTGGGGGAGGCGGTGGAGTACCTGGCACAGCGGCTGCCGCTTGTTGGAATCCGTTGCAAAGCGGCGTCCCTGCGAACCGACTGGATGGGCGGAGACAATCCGGACATTCCGACGGAAGACCAGATGGCTGAGTACCTTTCCGCCGTGGCCGGGATCCGGGAGGCGATCCGGGACTACCGGCCGGACGCGGCGCTGCCGGATTCCATGCGATTTCTGGATTTTAACGAAGCAAATCAGATCGAATCTTTACTTAGAGCCGCCGAGGACGTGGTAACGAAAGTCATGCTTTCTTACCGCGGATATTCCGGGCGGCTGGTATCGGGGGTGAATTGCCTGCCATGAGAGACAGAGAAAGTACACAGATTCTGCCCAACGGGGCTGTAAGGTATGGAATCTACGATGAAAACGGATCGTTACTGCGGTATGAATACATCAAACTGGAGGACGAGCCGACCGTGGCCGGAAGCATCTATAACCGGGCGAACGTGCTGCCGGATGCGGTGTGCGAGCAGCTTGGAATCGCCAACACGGCGGAACCGAAGGACGCTTTCCTGGCTTTGAAACGGTATGCAAACAGAAATAAACCGTCCACGTTTGAACGGTTTATAATGGGAGGAATGCTCTAATATGGGTATGAAAATCATCGAACAGTCCGGCAACTTTACTCCCTCGGATTACGGCCTGATTACCGGGGACGTGCTGGACCTGATCCTGGTCGGCGGCGGTCAGAGCGGGTCCTATGCCGACCCGGACGGAGACCCGGCAGACGGCGGCGACAGCTCCTTCGGGTCGCTCTCCTCTGCCTCCGGCATTACGATGGGGTACGGCGAGGACCTGTCCACAGCGAGCAACAGCGGGCTTGCCTGCGGCGCGGGAGGATATCTCCCCGGCGTGCCGTTTTACGGCGGCAACGGCGGAACGCCTGTGGGCATGGCGGGCATCCATGAGAATCAGACCCCCGCGTCTCCTTACTGCAATCCAAGAGGCGCGGGTAACAAGGGGGCGTCCGGCAATGCGGCCAGCGGGCACGGCTACGGCGCGGGCGGCGGGGCCGGATGGAGCAACACGGTCGGCGGGAAAGGCGGAAACGCCGGGAAAATCGCGTTTGGCTCGGTGGTTCTGTCCTCGACGAGCCCGATCTCCGTGACCGTGGGCGCCGGGGGGATCAACGCGGCGCAATCAACGCTTGTTGGAGCGCCCGGTGTTGTTATCGTTTTCTGGTGAGGAGGTGAGATCTATGATTCCTTATAACGTCCCGATCAATGCCCAGCGCATGACCATCGGTGTGCAGGGCGAGGACAACGTGCGGGAATTTCTGTTCGATGTGACCGAATGGCGACAGCTTACCGGGGATGTTGGAACAGCTGAAATGGTAGTCCAGCGGCGGGGGGATTCCAGTCCTTATGCGGCGGCTATCACCATGCACGACGAAAACACAGTGAGCTGGGTCCCGACAGCGGCGGACACAGCGAAGGCGGGGGCCGGAAAGATCCAGCTGATGTGGATTGCCAGCGGCCAGACGGTCAAAACGAAGATCTTTGATATGAAGGTTGATCCGGCTCTGGACTATCAGTTGCCGGACAACAGCCTCGATCCGTGGGCAAGCTGGGTGCCGGACGTCATCAACGCAGACGCAAACTATAAAAATCTGAGCAGCCGGATCACCACTGTAATCGCCGATATCAACGAGGTTGGGGCAGACGTCCGACAAGAGCAACGGGACCGAACAGTTGGCGACGAATTATTGTCGGCACAAATCGCTGAACTGGTTGCACCCAGCGGGGAGGCACCCAGTGCGGC
>CAMVIC010000050.1 GCA_947167435.1 uncultured Clostridia bacterium
CGTCGACCTGTTCCTCCCGGCAGCGCAGAATCCCCAGATAGACGCGCAGCTTCTCCAGCCCTTCGGCTGTGACCAGCGCCTCATCAGGCCGGGCGGCCAACAAGGCAGCCTCTCTCCCCCGGTTCCCAGCAAGGCTGCGCAGCCGCAGCAGGGAGCAGAGGCTCAGGTTCAGGCACAGCAGCACCAAAAGCGTGATAAAGTACCAGCTCTGAAAAACCCTGTGCAGCCCCAGCATCAGGATCAGCCCGTGGGCTTCCTGATAGGTCTGGGCGTACCAGGCTACCTCCCGCCCCTGGGGAATTACCGAACCCGCCACGGAGCACAGAGCGATCAGCACCAGCAGCAGGATGCCGAAGCGCATGGAGCGCAAAAAAGAAAACACTTTTTTCATGCTATCCTATTCCAAATCATTCTAATAAGCAGAATGCCCGCCCTTTCGGGCGGGCATTATCCCGTTCGTCTCAGTCTTTGAACATACCCATGGCCTGGGCAGTCAGTTCCGCCGCCTTGTCCAGGGTCTGTGCCGCCAGGGCGGGATTGTGGGCGCCTTCGCTGTTCTCCACGAAGACGAAGTCCCAGTAGAACTGCGCATCCCGCGCAACCGCGCGGATGGCGTCCAGCTCTTCCTCGCTGTATTCGCCGCTCTCCACGGCCGCGGCCAGTTTCTCGGTCAGGTCCACCAGCTGCCAGGCCACCTCATTGGTCCGGGCAACGGTCTGCTCCTGCACCGCGCGGACCTCAGACACCAGGTCCGCATGGCAGGCGGCACAGGTGTTTGCGATCAGGTCCGGGTTATCCAGGGGACTGGTCAGGTTGTGGTTGGTGTACACGGTGCCGTCCGCCGCGGTGGCCTTGCCCATGTGGCAGTCGGCGCAGGTGAACACGTTCTTGTGGATGCTGCCCACACCCAAATAGGTCTCCATCTCCGGATGCTGCACCTTGATCTGCCGCACGCCGGTGTTGGGATTGGTGTAGTCGGCAAAGGGCTGTCCGTCCACCATCAGGTTGTTGAAGTAATTCAGAATGGCGTCGGGGCTCATGCTCTCCAGGCTGTTGTGGGGCAGGGTGGTCGCCTTGGTGGCCGGGTCGAAGTAATACTCCACATGGCACTGACCGCAGGCCAGGTTCGCCGCGTCGATCTTGTCGAAATCCTCACCCACCGCGTCGATCAGGTAGGTGTGGGTCACCACCACCTGCTCGCCCGCCTGGTTGGCATGGCAGTTGTAGCAGCTGATGCCCTCGTTCACGTGCTGCATGGCGTCTTCAAAGCTCATGGCATAGGCCGCATCCCCCATCTCGTTGACCATGGCGGTAAAGTCTGGGGTTTTGCAGGTGATGCACTGGGCCAGGGCGTGGGGACGGCCGGTGGAGGTCACGTCCGCCACATCGTAGAAGTGGCCGCGGGCGCTGGCATAGCAGTAGCTGAAACCGTAGGGTTCATACAGGGTGGGCAGATAGGGATACTCCACCAGATAGTCGGTGGCTTCCCGGTTCTCCTGGTTGCGCATGTAGCTTTCGTATACTTCCGGGTACTTCTCGGCCCAGTCCTGGGCGCTCATCACGGTGATGCCGGAGACCCCCGTCTCCACCTGACCGGCCACATTCTGGACCTTGACGCCGACGGCAGCCTCCGCCTGAGGCGCCATGCCGCCGACAAAACATGCCACGAGCATAACAATGAGGAATACGCCGCAGACCGCCCCGGACAGGGAGACGAGCCGACCGTTTCTCTTCTTGCTTCTGTTCATGATCTCCTCCATATCCTCTCTCCCAGGAGGGAGAGGAATTCATAGTTGTACAAAGTAATTATATCGTACTCCGTTCTCCCGCGCAAGAAGATTTTCTTTTTTTCGGAATTCCCGGTGTTTTGTACAATTTTTCGGCTTGTAATTCTGCGTTTTGCCTATATAATGAAAATCGCACAGCGGCCCGGCAAAACGCCCTCCGGCGTTCCGCGATAACGGGGCCGCGATAATCCAAGGAAAAGGAAGCCTCTATGAAACCTGAAGCAAGCGAACAATACAACAAGGCCCTGAAAGCGGGGCAGAAATATTACAAGAACGCGGTGGCCCACGGCGGCTACCCCTACCCGCTGGTGCTGGACGAGATTCTGGACGAGAGCAGCGTGGCGGGCTATATGGACCTGGGGCTGGTGAACATCCCCACGGAGCGCATCGTGGGCACCAGGTCCGCCGGTCGCACCGCCGCCCTGGCCGGGAACTTCATGCCCCTGCTGGAGGCCCGCAGCGAATTTGCCGGCAAGTGGATCTCCCTGTGTGACGCCCATCTGAGCGAAGAGGGCATCCGGGACCCCATCCAGTGCTACGAGTACCTGGGCCGCTTTTACGTGCAGGAGGGCAACAAGCGCCTGAGCGTTCTCCTCAGCTACCAGTCCCCCACCATCTCCGGCCGGGTCACCCGCATCGTCCCCCGCTATTCCGACGACCATGACGTCCAGATTTATTACGAATTCATGCGTTTTTATTCCCTCTCCGGCCTGTACGGGGTGGACTTTCGGCACCGGGGCTGTTATGATAAGTTACAGGCGGCCCTGGGCTTTGACCCGGACCACGTCTGGACCGATATGGAGCGGCGCAGTTTTTCCGCCGGTTTCTCCCATTTCCGTGCCGCCTTTGAGAAGCTGAATCCGGACCCGGGCCCCATCACCCCGGCGGAGGCGCTGCTGGTCTGGCTGCAGGTCTTCCCCTTCTCCAAGATCAAGGAGCAGACCCAGCCGGAGCTTACCAAGAGCCTGGCCGGGATCTGGCCGGACGTGCAGGCCCAGGCGGACAGCGAGCCCATCGCCCTGAGCACCGCCCCCGAGGACAAGGAGAAGAGCGTGCTGTCCAAGCTGCGGGAGTTTGCCCTCGGCGAGCATATCGACATCGCCTTTATCTACTCCTATTCCCCGGAGACCAGCCCCTGGATCCGCGCCCACGACGAGGGGCGGCAGTATCTGGAAGCGCGCATGGGCGACCGGGTGAGCGTGTCGGTGGTGCACGCCTACAATCACGACTATCTCAGCGCTATTCTCGACGCCATCGAGGCCGGCGCGAAGCTGATATTTGCCGCAACGCCCTCCATGATCGACGACTGCCGCAAGGCCGCCGCCCTGTACCCGGAGGTGCACATCCTTAACTGCGCCCTGTCCCAGCCCTATCCCGGCGTGCGGGTCTACTACAACCGCATCTATGAATGCAAATTCATTGCCGGCGCCATTGCCGGCATCATGACCGAGGGGGACACGGTGGGCTACGTGGCAAACTATCCCATCTTCGGCGTGCCCACGGGCATCAACGCCTTCGCCCTGGGTCTGCGCATGACCAGGCCCGGCGCCCGGGTTAAGCTTCTCTGGTCCTGCACTCCAGGGGACCCGGTGGCGCGGCTGAGTGAGAGCGGCGTCACGGTAATCTCCAACCGGGACATCGCCGTACCCAACTGCAGGCGTCCGGCCCTGGGCGTTGGGACCTATATTCTGCGGGACGGGCAGCAGATTCTTCCGCTGGTCACCCCCGTGTATCACTGGGGAAAGCTCTACGAGAAGATCGTCGAAAGCATTTTCAGCGGCGCCTTCGACGATATTGCCAGCAGCAAGGCCGTCAACTACTGGTGGGGCATGGACAGCGGCGTGCTGGACGTGCAGCTGAGCGAAGCGCTCCCGGAGGGGCCGAAAAACCTTGGCCGGATTCTGCGGGACGGCATCGCCGACGGCAGCATTCGCCCCTTCCAGGCCCGGATCGTCGACCAGGCCGGGCAGCTTCGAAACGACGGCAGCCGCAGCTTCTCCCCGGAGGAGCTGATGAATATGGACTGGTTCTGCGACAATGTGGACGGGCAGATTCCCGGATTTGAGGAATTGCTGCCCATGTCCCGGGATCTGGTGCGGGTCCTGGGCCTGTATCGGCGGACGCTTCCGCCGGAGAAGGAGGAAAAGCAATTGTGAAGCTCCTGCTGGTCGCCGATGAGGAAGACAAGTATCTCTGGGACTATTACCGTCCCGGCCGTCTTGCGGGCTATGATCTGATTCTGTCCGCCGGCGACCTGAAGGCGGAGTATCTGAGCTTTCTGGTCACCATGGCCAACCGTCCTCTGCTCTATGTCCATGGCAACCACGACGGCCGCTATGAGCAAAAGCCCCCCGAGGGCTGCGACTGCATCGACGGAAAGCTGGTCACGGTAAACGGCCTGCGCATTCTGGGCCTGGGCGGCAGCGCCATGTACAGCCGCGGGCCCCATCAGTATACCGAGGCTCAGATGGCCCGGCGCATCCGCCGTCTGCAGTTTCGCATCTGGCGGGCAGGCGGCGTGGATATCGTGCTCACCCACGCGCCGGTGCGGGGCTACGGGGACCAGGAGGACCTGACCCACCGGGGCTTTGAGGCCTTTCTCCCCCTGCTGAACCGCTGGAAACCCACGCTGCTGGTGCACGGGCACGTGCACCGCCGCTACGACGCGCTGGGCAGCCGGGTGCACATGCTGGACGGCACAACCCTTCTCAACGTCTGCGGGCGGGTGGAGCTGGAGATGGAGCCGGGCGGCAGGCTGATTCTCCCCGAAAATCTTCACTGACGACGCTGCAGGATTCTTAATCATGCAAAAATACCCGAAACCGTTCATCATCGGCGGTTTCGGGTATTTTTTAATGGATTGCCTGCTAAAATTTCAGGATCAGGCTCAGGGCCGCCACGGGCAGGACAGCCGCCAGCATGAACAGCAGCAGGAACCCGGCGCCCACCGTCCCGGCGGACAGGAGCTTACCAAACACCAGCAGCACCCCCAGCACGGCGGCCAGAATGGTGAGCAGGAGATTGATGCGCGTGGCCACGTACATGCTGCGCCCGGTATCCGCCATGTGCACCAGGGGGCCCAGTCCCTCCCGGCAGACTACTGCAGCCACCTTGCTGTTCTGGCCGGGCTTGGCCTCGGACAGGGCAAAGCGCTCCACATAGGGCGGAAAGTCGTAGCCGTCAGTAGCCACGTCAAAGCTCTCGTGCAGCATCTCCGGGCTGACGTTGAAGTCCCGGATGGCGAAGATGGGATGCCGGTTGGAGCGGATCAGTCCCACCAGGGCCTTGCGCACCGGCGGCAGCGCCTCGTATTTCAGGTTGAAGATTCCGTACAGAATTCCGTCCACCGCCAGCAGCACCGTGGTTTTGCTCACAAGGCGATAGGGAATGCGCACGTTCATCAGGCGCATCAGCTCCGTGCCGCCGCACAGCACGTTTTCTCCGTCGATGATGCCCTTGAAGCCGCCGCCGGGCAGAAACTCGAAGTTCTCCACCCGTTTCATGCTGCAGGCGTTCTTCTGCATCAGATCCGCAAAGCAGGATGCGATGCCGGTGCCGGAGGCACAGATCATACTGCCCGCATAGGAGATGATCTTCTCGGCGGACACGTCGGCAAAAATCCGGATGCTGTCGATCTCCACGCTCCCCTCCGGGAACAGGTCCCGGTCGGTCACGATCAGGTTCTGGCTGCGGCCGATATCGCACAGGCCGGACCATCCGGCCACGGCTGCGCCGCTGGAGAAGATGCGCATGGTGCCCACAAAATAGGGCAGGGCAAAGCACAGCAGCGCCGTCACCGGAACCGCCGGGCACAGCAGCGCCGTCAATACGTACAGGAAGTCTCCCGTGCTCTTTTTGACCAGTACCACGATGACGGCCAACAGCAGGCAGAAAATGCCAAGCAGCGGGGCCACCCGGTAAAAGGCGTTTTCATCCGGCGGTGTCTCCTCGGAGCGGCGCACGAAGCCGGTTGCGGGGCGGGAGGACTTGAGCAGGGTCACGTCCTTGCCCTTCAGGTCCTGTTCCCCGCAGACGGTATAGCTGCGCTTTCCGATGGCCGGCACCCGCAGCGCCTTGCGCAGGCCCCGGGCGCTGAGTACGGAGGAGCACAGCACACCCATCAGGGACAGGCTGGAGATCAGGCACAGGGGCGTGTGGGGCGTTCCGAAGCCGTTCAACGCCACGGCCAGCGCGTCCAGGCTGGTGAGGACACAGCAGAGTGTGGCCATGGAGTCTGCGCCGAAACGGCCCTGGGCCAGATTCAGGGCGGAATTGGTGATCACGTCCAGGTTCAGCAGCATGATGGCCAGCTGCAGGCCCAGGCAGAAGGCCGCCGCCACCCGATAGGTCTTGAGCATGCCGGTCACCGGCAGCCCCAGGGTGATGTAGGCCAGCACCGCCAGCAGGACGATGCCCAGCCGGAAGCGCATCCGCAGGGACTGCACCTGGGAGCCGTAGTAGCGGGTTGCGGCGGCAGGCGTCTGCTCCGGACCCAGGTCCTCGTCCTCATCCTCCACCGTATCCGGTGCGGTGCGCACGCCCGCGCCGAAAATCCGGGCCACAAGCCCCACGGCCATGCCCTGGATAAACTGCCAGAAGCTGGGGAAGGCGTCTTCATCGTCAAGCTCCACGCCGGTTGCCCGTCTGGCCGTTCCCGGTGCCTTCCGTTTTCCCTCCGCAGCGTCGCCGCTCTTTGGGGCATCCTCGTTCATGGGTTGTTCCGGCTCGGGCTGCTCCGGCTCGGGCTGCGGGGCGATGGTCGGTTCCGCAGCCGCCTCCGGCCCGGGCTCCGCGTCGAAGACGGGCAGGCTCTCCGCCGTCTCCTCCGCTTCCACGGCAGAGGCGAACAGACTGTCAAAGTCCGGTTCCGACGCCTCGGCCTCCGGTGCCTCCGGCTCCCGTGCCTCCGGCTCCCGTGTCTCTGCCGGGGCAGGCTGAACCGCCGGGGCAGGCTTGATCGCCGGTTCGGCCTCTTCGGTCTCTCCGGCCGCCAGCCGCGCTGCCTGAAGGGCAGCCTCCACAGCTTTCTTTTCTTCCTCCGCCGCGGCAGCGGCGAAGTATTCCTCCGCCGAATACTCCGGCGGCGAGTTGAGCGAACGCTTCTTCGGCTGCGGGCGCATCAGTCTGCGCAGGCGGCCCAGGAGGCTGTTGTCTTCCTTCTCGGGCGAGCCTGTCTCTTCCTCGCCCTCCTCCGTTCTGCTCCAGTGATACAGGTCGTCGGTGGACTGCCGGGGCGGCTCGTAATCCTCGTCCGCGCTCAGGTCCAGCTCCTTGTCCCCGAAATACATGCCGCTGCGGCTGCTGCCCACGTGAAAGCGCGGGTCAAAGCTCTCATCCGGCTTTTCTTCCCCGTCTCTCCCGCCGAAGGAGAAGGGCTGATGCCCCTGCTCCCCGGCAAGGCCGCTCTCGTCAGCGCTACCGATGATGGCGGCGATCTGCCGCGCTTCCTCGGTCATGGAGGCAAGCGTACCCGCTGCAGCCCCGGCAGCGCCCGCCGCTGCGGAGCCCGCTGCGGCAGCTCCGACGACCGCCGCGGTCCCGGCCGCCGCGGCGCCGACGGCTTTCACACCGGCCGCGGAGCGCGGGCGCACCCGGTCGTCCGGGGCTTCGTCTGCCTTTTCTTCCGTATATGCGTCATCTTCCGGCATTTCGCCGGAGAAGGTCTCCCCCGCCATGTCGGCTCTGAACTGGGCCAGGATATCGTCCACGGAGTATTGCCGCCCGTCTGGGGCGCTGCTCTCCGCGTCCGCCGCGAAGGCAGACTCCTCTGACGGCAGCTGGACCGCCGTCTCCTCGTCCTCCTCCGCTTTCTCCCCGGCAGCGGGCCTGTTTCAGCCGCGGCCAGATAGTCCTCCTCGAAGCGGAAGTGGCTCGGCTCCTGCCGCCCCTCTTCCAGCTCCTGCCGCCGGCTGCGCTCCTCCTCCACGGCAAGGCCGAAATAGTTCGCCGCTTCGTCCGATCCGGCACCGCCGCGCTCCGCTTCCCCGTTGTCAAACAGGGGCGCACTGTCCGCGCTTTCGCCGCTCATCACAGCATAAAGCAGGCTCAGGCGGTCCTTCAGCTCTGTATCGGTCAGATCCGCCGGTGCCCGGCCCTCTCCGTCGGTTTCCGGCTCCGGTGCTTCTTCGTCGCCCTGGTCAATCCCGGTGGGAAGCGCGTCCGGATTCCGGTCCTCCGCTTTCTCCCCGGTATTCTGTTCCGGTTCCCAATCAACCGCGGCCTCTTGCACGCGGGATTCTTCTCTTGTTTCCTGTCCGGGGACGTCTCCGTCCCCGCGGATGGCTGCTTCCTCAGTCGTCAGCATGTCCACCGCCTTTCCCTGCTTGTCTGCGTCGCGGAACTCCTGCGTCGCTTCCTGTCCGAATACCGCCGTATCCCCGCTCTGCTTCTCCGCATCTTCTCCCTGGTCTTCGAAGTATTCCGGATCCAGCGCAAGCGTCTCCGTGGGAAACAGGCTCTCCTCCAATTCAAAACCGTCCTCCGGCGGTGTGTTGTCCGCCTCCGGTTCCTCCGACGGTTTCTCCCGGCTGAACAGGCCGCGAAGCCGGCTCCACAGGCCCTTTGGCCGCGCTGTCCGGTCCTCGCCCTGTGCGGGCTGATTCTTTTCTTCGTCAGGTTTCCCTGCCTGAGCGTCCTCGGCCGCCGTCTCTTCCTCCGCTTCTCCGGCTGGCGTGACGGCTGCCGCAGGCTCCTCCCGGGGCTCGCCCTCCTGGGCGTCCGGTTCTTCCGGCTCCGAAGATGTCTCCGCCGCGGAAAGCTCCGTATCGGAAAACTCCGGTGCATCCCCGCGCTGTTCGGCCCAGAATTCCGCCAGGATCTCCTGCACGCTGTATGCAGGCAGGCTGTATTCCTCCGCGCTCTCCGCCTCCGGGTCGGGCGTCGGTGTTTCTTCCTCCCGGTCGTCCTCTGCGTCTGTCTCCTGAGCGGGAGCCGGCGTCTCCTCCTGATCGCTCTCCGCGTCCGTCTCCGCCTCGGCGGTGCGGGCTTCGGCCCGGGCCTCGTCGGCGCTGTTGGCTGCGTTCAGGTCATCCCAGATTTTCAGCATGGCGGCAAACGACGCCTCGGTCTCTGCGTCCCAGACCACCTCAGGCGGCTGCTTCGCCTCAGGCGCCTCCGGCTCCGCCGGTTCTTCGGCATCTTCCGCGGCTGCGGCTTCCCCGCTGTCCGCCTCCGGCTGCTCATCCCCAGGCTGCGTCTCTGCTTTCTCCGATTCTTCGGACGCCGGGGCTTTCTCCTCGGGGAGCGGCGCCTGTTCCGGCTCCTCTGCAGGCGGCTCTTCCTGTTCCCCGGCGGGGATTTCATCCGGCTCAGGCTCTGCCGGAGCCGCGCCCCAGACGCGCACGTCCTCCCGGTCTTCTTCGTCCGCTGCCGGTTCTGCCTTTATCTCTGCGGTCACGGCGCCGGAATTCCAGACGCGAACCGTTTCCTCTTCCCCTTCGTCATCCGGGCTCTGCCCGTCGGGGTGCGCGGGCGGGACGGCGCCCCAGACGCGCACGTCCTCGTCCTCATCCTCATCCGGTGCCGCGTCCGGGTCGATTCCCAGGGCTTGCATGGCGCTGAGCAGATACTCCCGCGCCTCTTCCTCGGTGTATTCCGGCAGCGGCTCCGGGGAGAACTCCGGCTCCGCTTCGGCTTCTTCGCCGGCCTTCCTGCCGTCTTCTTCCGCTTCGTCTGCCGTGTCAGGATCTTCGCCGCTTTCCTCCGGAGCGGACTCTTCCGCGGCTTCCCCGCCGGTTTCCTCGGGTGTTTCCTGCACGGCGTCCGACTCCTCCGGCGTCGCGCTCTCCGCCTCCTCGTCGGAAGGCGCGGCGGGCGGATCCTGTTCCTCCTCATCCGGCGTTGCGGTCGCTTCGTTCCCGTCCGGAACCTCCGCCGCCGCTGCCGGTACGGCCGTCTTATCC
>CAMVIC010000051.1 GCA_947167435.1 uncultured Clostridia bacterium
CGGGCAGCGGCGGCACGTTTACCGGCGTGGTGAAATATCTGAAGGAGCAAAACCCTGCGATACGGGGTGTGCTGGCCGACCCGCTCGGTTCCACCATCGGCGGCGGGGAGCACGCAGATTATGACATTGAGGGCATCGGGAACGATTTTATCCCCGAGACCATGGACATTTCTCTGGTGGATCAGGTGATCAAGGTCAGCGACACCGAAGCATTTGCGGAAGTGAAGGAACTTGCTGCGAAGGAGGGCTTGATTGTAGGCACCTCTTCCGGCGCAGCTGTTGCTGCGGCCAGGAAGCTGATCGAGGACGGCGCGCGAGGCAACATCGTCACGCTGCTTCCGGACCGGGGCGAGCGCTATTTCAGCAAGCATCTATACGAATAAAGGGGAGTTGACCATGGACTTTTATGTGGAACAGGCCGTGTTGGATGCAGGCGTGAAGATCCTGTTTGCCGCAGTATACGGGATTGACAATCATGGTGAATCCCCGGAATGGGCGGTTTATCGAGAAAAGCGGCTGGCGGAGTTGTACACGGCTTATGAAGCGCTGGAGGTACACGATGATCCGATCCTCGAGGGCTTCAACATCCTCCACGATCGCACCGGCGTCAAGCGTCGGAAAAATATCCCCGCCAGCGAGAACCTCATCAAGCTGCTTAAAAAGAACCGCGGAATGTTCTATATCAACCAGGCTGTGGATATCTATAATCTCATCTCGCTGGAGAGCAAGCTGGCCCTGGGCGCACACAATATCGACCGGGTCGAAGGAAACGTCACGCTGCGCTTTACTGACGGCAGCGAGCGTTTTGTCCCCATCGGCCAAAGCGAGCCGATCCCTGTGGCGGCGCATGAGTACAGCTACTGCGACGATGCCAACGAAGTGCTCTGCCGGTTGGAGATCCGCCAGGTGGAGAAGACCAAGGTGGATGAGGAAGCACAAAACGTCTTTTATATCGTGCAGGGCAATGATGCCGCGCCCGATGAACTGCTGTGGGAAACGGCGCAGCGGATCATAGACCTGACAAAGCGCTATTGCGGGGGACGGGGCGAAATCATCGTTCCCTCGGTCATATGAAAAAGCCGCGGAAAAAGCAACGGCTGAAGGAACTGATTGTTCGAGAAATCAAACGCTATCTGGATGATCCGGCTGAACAGCATTCTGAAGTGCGGAGATCCGTGCTGAGCCAAAAAGAACGCGGACATGAAAGTGCCCGGGGGCGGCTAATAACCGCATCCCCGGGCATTTTTGTTCTCCGTAAATCTGCAGGCGCTACTCGATTCCCTGCTGGCGGCACCAGATGTCCATCACCAGCTTCACCGGCAGGAACTTTACCAGCCGGACCTGCCGCCGGACGGGAGCGCCCAGGATGGAGACCGCCTTCTTCTTTTTCAGGTCCCGCATCGCCTGGGCCGCCACCTCCTCGGGGCCGTACCAGCGATCCACGTAGCGGATGTACTGCTCATGCTGCGCCGCCTGCTGAAACTCCGTCCGGATCCAGCCCGGGCACACGCACATCACGTGGATGCCCCGGGGCCGCAGTTCCCGGCCAAGGGCCCGGGACAGGTTCAGCACATAGCTTTTGCTGGCCCCGTACACCGCCTGGTACGGCACCGGCTGCCAGGCTGAGTTGGAGCCCATATTGACAATGCTGCCGCCTTTCGGCATATAGGGCAAACTCACGTGGCACATGGCAGTCAGGGCCAGGGCGTTCAGCTTCGCGCTTTTCAGCAGCCGGTCCAGCTCTTTCTCCGCGAAGGGGCCAAAGACCCCGCAGCCCGCGGCGTTGACCAACAGCTGAATCTCCGGCCGCTCCCGCTCCAGCAGCGCCCGGTATTCTTCGATGCTCCCCTCCTCCGACAGGTCCAGCGGCAGAGGCCGGATCCTGTTCCGGCACTTTTCCGCCAGCTCTTCCAGTCTCTCCCTTCTTCTGGCAACAACCCAGATTTCGTCAAGGCTCAGTTCCCGGTCGACGGCATATACGAATTCCCGCCCGATGCCGGCGGAAGCTCCGGTTATTACGGCGATTTTCACAGCGTTTCCCCCTTGTGAGATTCTCTTATCCGTATCATAAAAAGCCGCTGTCCGATTGTCAAGACATTCAGAGCCGGAAGCTGGGCGCCAAGTCCTGTTTATGGGACCGGTTTCGGCGTATGCTGGGTTCATCCAAACACAGGGAGGACTTTGACATGGAACTGGAACTTGTCGCCGCCGTATGCCTGGCGGCCATTCTGATGAGCCGGGGCTGCCAGGCTCTGAGCCGCCGCCGTCACGCCCGGCTTCTGCAGGAGCTGGACTGGGTGGCCGACGGCGTGGATTTGGAGGAAGTGCTGCGGGACTGAGCGCTCTGCCCCTTTTGACATTCTCCCGTTTTCGGGTATAATGACTGTAGGATTGCGAAACGCCGTAAGGCGTTCCGCCGAGCCGCATTGCGGCTCAGCGCGGCAGCAGAGCTGCTGTGCCCTATATTCACTGCAATGGACATCAGGCAAATGATTTTGAGAATCATTCGCTGCTCGATGATCATTATAAAGTAAAAAAACGGGAGGCGGTACCTATGAACGAAATCTTTCAGCGGGTCAGCATCCGCAGATTTGAAGACCGGCCGGTGGAGCGGGAGAAGCTGGAGGCCCTGCTGCGCGCGGCTATGGCGGCTCCCTCCGCCCGGAACCAGCAGCCCTGGGAGTTCTATGTGGTCACCGACCGGGCTCTGCTGGAAAAGCTGAGCCGGGTCAGCCCTTACGCCGGGTGTACCGCCGGCGCGCCGGCGGCCATCGTCTCTGCCTACCGGCTGAACACCAGCACGCCGCTGTATGCCCAGATCGACATGAGCATCTGCATGGAGAATCTGTGGCTGGCCTGCACCGCCCAGGGCCTGGGCGGCGTATGGCTGGGCATCGCCCCGGTGGAGGAGCGGATGCGGGCCGTGGAGGAGGTTCTCGGCCTTCCCGAGGACCAGCGGGCCTTCGCCGTCTTTCCTCTGGGCTATCCTGCCGAGAGCCGGCAGCAGCAGGACCGCTACGACGAAAGCCGGATTCACTACTGCGGAGGAGGCGCGAAACCGTGAGCTATGATCTCAGCCGCTTCCACGCGGCACAGGCCCGGGACTATGATACGGCCCTGTCCGAAATCCGCGCCGGACGCAAGCGCAGCCACTGGATCTGGTATATCTTCCCGCAGATCCGGGGTCTGGGCTTTTCCTCCACCGCTCAGTATTATGCGCTGAGCGGCCTGGGCGAGGCAAAGGCTTATCTGGCCGATCCGGTGCTGCGGCAGCGTCTGCTGGAGATCTCCGGCGCGCTGCTGGAGCTTGACAGCTCCGATCCCTCCGAGGTCATGGGGTATCCGGACGACCTGAAGCTCAGAAGCTCCATGACGCTCTTTGCTCAGGCGGACCCGGACTGCCCCGTGTTTCCCGCCGTACTGCGCAAGTTCTATCACGGCAGCCCGGATGAACGCACCCTGGCGCTGCTGCGGGAACGGGACTGAAGTCAATTCACAAATATCCGCACAACGTATGACGCCTCCGGCAGCAAGCCGGAGGCGTCATGTTTTCTTAATTCTGTGCTGCTGCGCTCCGGTGACGGTCTCGGAAGCGGGCATAGACCAGATAGGACAGAAGGGCAACCAGGCAGTCGCTGCAGAACTGAGACCAGACCAGTCCGTCCATCCCGAGAAGGGCGTTGAGCAGGAAGAGCATGGGGATGTTGATGCACAGCCACCGGACCACCACCAGCAGCAGCGCCTGCCGCGCCTGACCCACAGCCTGGAAGAAGTGCACATACACGAAGCTCAGAAACATCAGAATGGTGGCCAGCGCCCGAACCCGCAGGAAGGCGGCTCCCAGGGCGACGGTCTCCCCGTCGGCGATAAAGGCGCGAATCAGCAGCGGCGCGAAGAGTTCATAGAGCAGGATGCTCACCACGGCCACTATCGTGCCCACCCGGCGGGTATAGCGCAGCACCGCATCCATCCGGCTGTAGTCACCGGCGGCGTAGTTGTAGGCAGCCAGCGGCACCATGCCGAGGCACAGGCCGATGCCGATGTTGAGGGGCAGCCGCTCTGCCTTGAGGACAATGCCGATGGCGGCCAGGGCCCGGTCACTGTAAGCAGACATGAGCCGGTCCAGCACGATATAGTCCAGGTCAAAAAGGAAGGGTCCCAGGGCAGCGGGCAGGCCCACCGCAAAGAAGGCGGTCAGATTCTCTCTGCCCGGGTTCACCCCCCGGGGGGAGAAATTCAGAATCGGGCTTTTCAGGGCATGGATCACCGCCAGAAAATAGCCGCAGACCAGAAAATTGGACAGGGCCGTGGCAAGGCCGGCGCCCAGGATCTCATTTCCCTTCGGAAGCAGCACAAACATGAACAGCGGGTCCAGTACCATGTTGACCACCCCGCCCATGGACACTCCAAAGCCCGCCTGCCGGGAGCAGCCCACGTTCCGCAGGAGGTTTCCCATGGTCATGGACAGCACCGTGGGCGCTGCCCCCATGACAATGACGCAGTCGGTATACTGTCGGGCGTAGGTGAAGGTCGCCTCGCTCGCCCCCAGCAGAAGCAGCAGCGGGCGCATCAGCAGCGCCGTCGTGCCGGCAAAGAGCAGGCCCATCAGCAGCGAAAACCAGAAGCTGAAGGCAGCAACCGACCTGGCCTCCCTCTCCCGTCCGGAGCCCAGAAGCCGGGCGATCAGGGTTCCGCCGCCGGTACCCGCGATGTTCGCCACCGCGATGCACACGTTGAAGATGGGCAGAATCAGCGAGGCGCCGGCCACCATGAAGGGATTGTTCACACGGCCGATGAAGAAGGTGTCCGCCATGTTGTACACCAGCACGATCAGCTGGCTGATCACCATGGGCACCGCCATGGATCGCACTGCCTGCGGCACCGGCATCCGCTCAAACAATTCCCGGTTCTTTTCCGTATCTCTGTTCATTGTATGCTGCCCCGTTCCCTCGCACCTGCAGATATCTTCCCCATTATACGGGATCGGCGGGAAAATGCAACCGCGTTTTCCGCGCCCGGCGACGTACGGCAAACCGCTCCCCGACGGAAAACCGTCTGGGAGCGCCTGTCTTTTTTTCTGTTATTTTTGCGCGCCGTTTTCCTTACTCGATCTCCACCTCATAGCCTCTCTCGGTCAGGCTGGAGATCAGAGATTTGGCATGGGCCTCGCCGCCCACCTCGCAGGAGATGTGCACGCTGGTCTCGTTGGGCATCAGATTGGCGCTGAGCTTGTCGTGCTCCACGGCCAGGATGTTTCCGCCCGCGTCCGCAATCACGTTCAGAAGCTGTACCAGGCTGCCCGGCCGGTCCACCAGTTTGACCAGGAACTTGATGCGCCGGTGGCGGGCTACCAGGCCCCGCTCAATGATGGCCTGGATAAAGCTCACGTCGATGTTGCCGCCGGACATGACGCAGACCACGCTCTTGTCCTTCACGTCCAGCTTGCCGCTGAGCACCGCTGCCAGCGGGGTGGCCCCGGCGGGCTCCACAATCTGCTTGCAGCGCTCCATCAGCAGCAATATGGCATTGGCGATCTCGCTCTCGGAGACGGTGACGACTCCGTCTGCGCAGCGGTTGATGATATCCACGGTCAGATCGCCCGGCGCCTTCACGGCGATGCCGTCGGCAATGGTGGAGGCGGTCTCGGTGGTGACCAGCTTCTTCTGGGCAAAGCTCTGAGCGATGGCGTCGGCGCCCTCGGCCTGCACGCCGTAGACCTTCACCCGGGGATTGATGAGCTTGATGGCGCTGGCAACGCCCGCCAGCAGCCCGCCGCCGCCCGCCGGGACGATGACGATGTCCACATAGGGCAGGTCGGACAGGACCTCCAGCCCCAGGGTGCCCTGGCCCGCGATTACGTCCGGGTCGTTGTACGGGTGCAGGAAGGTGGCGCCCTCCTCCTCGCAGATCCGGCAGGCCTCGGCATAGGCGTCATCGTAGCAGTCGCCCTCCAGCACCACCCTGGCCCCGTATCCCTCGGTGGCCTGGGCCTTGGCGATGGGCGCGGTCTTGGGCATGACGATGGTGGCAGGGATGCCGAAGCGGTGGGCGGCATAGGCCACGCCCTGGGCGTGGTTCCCGGCCGAGGAGGCCACCACCGGCCCGGTTTTTCCCTCCTCGATCAGGCAGGCGATCTTGTTGCTGGCGCCGCGGATCTTGAAGGATCCGGTCTTTTGCCGGTTTTCGCATTTCAGGTAAATCTGGCCTCCGGTCATGCCGGAGAATGTGGCGGAGTAATCCAGCTCCGTATGGTGCAGAATGGGCTTGAGCCGCTCGGCCGCCCTCTGAATGTCCCGCAGTTGAATGTCCATGGAAACGCCTCCAAAACATTTGTTGTCCTGATACTATCTCATTTTCCCGGGAATTTCAACCGAAAAAGGCAAAGAAAGCATTTTTGCCGGTGAATGATTGACCCGGCCGCGCTTTTGTTGTAAGATACAGCCACAAAATCTGTAAAACCTGGAGGCGCGAGCCATGGAAAAAGCTCCCTTCATTGAGGCCGGGCGCATCACCAATACCCACGGGGTGGCCGGTGAAGTCAAAATCGAGGTCTGGCTGGACAGCCCCCAGCTGCTCCGGCGATGCGGACGGGTCTTCCTGGACGGGGCGGAGCGTAAAATTCTCTCCGGCAAGGTCCAGAAGAGTTTTCTCATCGCGAAGCTGGAGGGCACGGAGGACGTGAATGCCGCCATGGCGCTTAAGGGAAAGACCGTCCTGATCCACCGGGAAGACGCCCGCCTGCCGGCCGGCAGCTATTTCCTGCAGGACATTCTGGGTGCCCGGGTGGTGGACGAGCAGGGGCGGGAGATCGGCCGGCTCACCGAGGTGCTGGAGCGGCCCGCCTCCAATGTATACGTGGTGCAGGGGGAAACCGAGCACCTGATTCCCGCCGTACCCGCCTTTATTCTGGCCACCGACCCGGCGGCCGGGGTAATTACGGTGCGGCTGATCGAGGGCATGTAAATGAGAATTGACATTATGACCCTGTTCCCGGACACGGTGGACGCGGTGCTGCACGAGAGCATCATCGGCAGGGCCGCAAAGAAGGGCCTTGTGGAAATCCACTGTGTCCAGATTCGGGATTACACGGAAAACCGGCAGAATCAGGTGGACGACTACCCCTACGGCGGCGGCTTCGGCTGCGTGCTCATGGCCCAGCCGCTGAAAGCCTGTCTGGACGCCATTCCCGTCCGGGAGGGGGAGCGGCGCCGGGTCATCTATATGAGTCCCCAGGGCAAGCCCTATAACCAGGAGACCGCCAAGCGGCTCCGGTCGGACTATGACCACCTGGTGCTGGTCTGCGGTCACTATGAGGGCGTGGACGAGCGTTTTCTGGAGGAGTGCGTGGACGAGGAGATCTCCCTGGGAGACTTTGTGCTTACCGGCGGAGAGATTGCCGCCATGGCGGTGGCCGACTCCGTGTGCCGCCTGGTACCGGGCGTTCTGGCGGACGAACAGTGCTACACCGGAGAGAGCCACTGGGACGGGCTTCTGGAATATCCCCAGTACACCCGGCCGGAGGTCTGGGAAGGGCGAAGCGTGCCGGAGGTGCTGCTGGAGGGCGACCACGCCAAAGTGGAGCGCTGGCGCCGGAAGGAACAGCTGCGCCGAACCCGTGAAAAGCGTCCGGACATGTTTGAAAAGCTGAGCCTTACGGCGAAGGAGGACCTGGCGCTCCTGGCGGAGCTGGAGAAAGAGGCCTCCTGCCGACGGCTGACCGAGCCGCTGTCCTATCGTCCGGCAGGGGAGGCGGATCTGGCGGACATTCTCCGCATCGTGTCAGACGCACGCGCCTCCCTCCGGCGCTATCACGTGGACCAGTGGCAGGGGCCCTACCCGGCGGCGGAGCATTTCCGCTTCGACATGGACCGGGGCGAGTGCTTCGTGGTGCTCCACGGGGCGGAAGTCGCCGCCTTCTTCACCCTCTCCACCCGGGAGGAGCAGACTTACGCCGGCATCACCGACGGCAAATGGACCGCCGGCATGGCATACTGCGTCCTGCACCGGGCGGCAGTGGCCGCGGAATACCGGGGCAGCGGCCTTTCGGACGCGCTCATTCGTTTTGTGGAGGAGCAGTGCCGCAGCTTTGGCCTGCGCTGTATCCGGACGGACACTCACAGGAAGAACAAGCCCATGCAGAACCTGCTGCGCAGCCACGGCTTCCGCTACCGGGGCAACCTGAAAATCCTCTGCGAGCCCGGGCATGACGACGCACGGCAGGCTTACGAAAAAGTATTGAAGGACCGCAAATGAATCTGACTGATTATTCCGATATCCGTTTTCTGCTCGCCCGCCACGGCTTCCGCTTTTCCAAATCCATGGGCCAGAACTTCCTCACCGCCGCCTGGGTGCCCGAGCGCATCGCGGACAGCGCCCGGCTGGGCCCGGATGCGGGCGTACTGGAGGTGGGGCCCGGCATCGGCTGCCTGACCGAGCAGCTTTCGGAGCGCGCCGGGAAGGTGCTGTCCCTGGAGCTGGACCGGGCATTGAAGCCTGTCCTGGCCGAGACCCTGGCCGGACGGGAGAACGTGGAGCTTCTCTTCTGCGACGCACTGAAGCAGGACCTGAACGCCCTGGTGGCCGAGCACCTGCCGGGCCTGCGCCCGGTGGTCTGCGCAAACCTCCCGTACAACGTGACCTCTCCCCTGTTGACGGCCTTCCTGAACGCGGGCTGCTTTGACTGTATTACCGTCATGGTGCAGCGGGAGGTGGCCCGGCGCATCTGCGCCCCGGCAGGTACCGCCGACTACGGCGCCTTCGGCATTTTTGTCCAGTGGCACTGCGAGAGCGAGATTCTCTTTGACGTGCCGCCCTCCTGCTTCGTGCCTCAGCCCAAGGTGACCTCCTCCGTCATCCGCCTGACGCGTAGAGCCGCACCGCCCTTCCCGGTACAGGACGAGGCGCTGCTGTTTCAGGTGGTGCGCGCCGCCTTCAACCAGCGCCGCAAGACCCTGGTCAACGCCCTGTGCGCCGGACTCGGGAATCTGAGCCGGGAAGAAGCGGAGGCGGTTCTGACAAGCTGCGGTTTTGATACCAAAATCCGGGGTGAAGCCCTTGATCTTGGTGGATTTGCAAAAATCACGGATGAAATCCACAATATTCATTCTCAGGATTTGTAGGGAAAATGCATTGATTAATCCGGCCTTTTTGTGGTAATCTAAGCAGTGGCAAATATGTATTATTTTTACGATAGAAAGGATAAGAAAACAATGAGCAAAAAGTATGTTTACCTGTTTTCCGAAGGCAACGCCAACAGGCGCGAGCTGCTGGGCGGCAAGGGTGCAAACCTGGCCGAGATGAGCAACATCGGCTTGCCTGTTCCCCAGGGCTTCACCATCACCACCGAAGCCTGCACCCAGTACTATGAAGACGGCCGTCAGATCAACGACGAGATCATGGCCGCAATCATGAGGAACGTGGAGATCATGGAGCAGATCAACGG
>CAMVIC010000052.1 GCA_947167435.1 uncultured Clostridia bacterium
GACGATCTCATTGCGACCGGGATAGGAGCCGAAGCAGAAACGGTCGCAGCAGACCAGAGCGCCGCATTCCTCAATGAGCTTCACAAGGCCGCTGTCGTCCACCTCGGAGCCCACCAGCAGCAGCCGCGCCCGCCAGGACTTCTCGTCCGGCTCACGGGTCTTGAGTTCTTCCAGAGTCTCCTCCAGCTTGTCCAGGATCAGGTACTTGGGACAGACGTAGCTTGCCAGGCAGATCACATGGAACTCATAGCCGGTAATCCGGGGTTTGTCTCCCTTGCGGAAGTCGCCGATGGCGCGGATCAGGCGGCAGAGCTTGTTGTGCTCGGCCACCGCCTTGCGGATGGCGGCGTCGGACACGTCGATGCCGTAATTCTCGTGCAGGGGCGTGAGCACGTGGTTGGTGCACTGCAGCACCGCAAGGTTCACGTCGTTGTCGGTATTCTTGAAGGCAATCTCCATGTATTCATGGAAGAACTTGGGCTTGTCCTTCCCCATGGCCTTGAGCAACTCCATGTTCTCCACGCAGCGGTTCATCATGGTGCAGCCGTCCGGGGTGATGACGCAGTCCGCAAAGTTGAAGCCGCCCTCAATGGCGCGCTCCAGAAGGGCCCGGCTTGGCTCGCACAGAAGGTTCGTCATATAGTAGGTGGCGATATCCATGGACCCGGTGTTGGGGGCAAACAGGCGGATAGAGAAGGTGCCGTCCAGATTCAGCAGGGGCTCCGGAACGTTCTCGCAGGTATAGGCCACGCAGACTTTGCCCTCTTCCCGGGCCTGGCCGATCAGAGCGTTGTTGGCTTCCTGCAAGAGCTTTTCAAAGTATTGCAGATGCTTTAAGTCTCTCATTGAATCCCTCTTTCCCTGTTTATTATATAGAAATATAAGAAGAATGCTTCGCTTTAAGTTTAACAATTTGACCAGTTAAAATCAACCGGCGCCATGATTTTCGGGATAAAGCTTAAAAAACAAAAAAGCATTTTGTGCAAATCAGCGACGCGATTGTTTATATACTCCGACAGAAAGTGTCTGATTTCCTTCCTTTACGCAAAGAATTGAATTCCCCGAGCCCGCTTTTCGGCAATACGAATGCCCGGCAGCGCCATAAAGGCGCTGCCGGGCAGGGTTTTTTGTTCTCTTGTCAGCCGATGACGGCGGGGGCGCTGAGATACAGGTCCGGCTGGCCCTGGGAACGCAGCACGCCGTCGTCACCCAGGATGTATACGGCGCCGGAGGCGGTGCTCCAGCTGCCGTCGCTGTTCTCCGTCACGCTGACGGCGGAACCGTCGGCGGCATAGACCGTCTTGGGAGCGGCGGCAGGCGCCATGTTGCTGGGATCATAGGTGTACAGGTCCACCAGGCCCTGGGCGCGCAGGATGCCGTCCTCGCCCAGATAGTAAACCGCGCCGGCGGAGGTGCGCCAGGTGCTGTCGCTGTACTGGGAGACGTTGACGGTGCTGCCGTCGGCATAGTAGACGATCATGACCCGTCCGGTGGGCTGCCCGTCGGCGGCGGGCTTCACCGTGTACAGGTCCGGCTGGCCCTGGGCGCGCAGCACGCCGTCCACGCCCATGGCGTAGGTCACACCGGCGGCAGTGCGCCAGGTGCCGTCGCTGTATTCGGACACGTCCACCGTGCTGCCGTCCTGATTATAGACCGTCCTGGTCTTGCCGGTGGCCTTGGCGGCGCTGTTTCCGTTCTTGGCGGCGGTGCCGGTGGGGTTGGCGCCCTGGGCGGTGATGACGGCCATCTTGGTGTCGGTGGAGCCGTTATCGTTGGTGAAATGGCAGTACCCCCGCCAGCCGTTCATCTCCGCGGGGATGTTGTCCAGGGTCAGGTCCTTGGTATAGCCCTTGATGACTTTCAGATTCGGGAACTCCGTCTGGATGTCCAGATACTGGATATCCTGCAGTCCGTCGGGACTTACGAAGTGCCACTCGGCCCACTTGGCGTTGGTGTAGCGGGAGACAAACTGGCAGCGGCCGCCCGCCTTTACGGTCTCGTCGGTGGGGTCCTTGGTGATCTGGGGCAGATTGCTGGGCACCGGGGTGGGAGCCACAGTGGGAACCGGAGTCGGCGCCACGGTGGGCACCGGGGTGGGGGCCACAGTGGGCAGCGGGGTCGGCAGCGGGGTGGCCGCCGGCGCGACGGTGGGGGCAGGTGTAAGCACGGGAGCGGGTGTTGCGGCAACGGGCGGCTCCGTCACCACGGTGGCGGCAGGCGCGGCGCTGCCGGGTCGAAGGCTGCAACCGCTCAGGGCCAGCAGGCACAGGGCCAGGCAAATCCAAAAAATCAGTTTCTTTTTCATTTTGATGACCTCACATTTTCAGAATGCAGTTTCATCTTACACCCTGTGTGCCGTTTTTTCAACCGAAAAACCGGATTTTCCCCGGGCGTCCGCATTTTTCGGGGGAATCACTCAGTCCTCCGTGAAGGGCAGCCCGCAGCTGCCGCCCCGGCAGGGATAGAAGGTGGGCTTGCCGTCCTTTTGCGCAAGAGCCGCCGTGAAAGGCGCAAGCTCCGAAAGCAGGGTATCCCCCGGGCGCTTGAGCAGCACCGTCAGCTCCGGCGCGTAACGGGCCGCAACGCTTTTCAGCAGGGGCGTCGCTTCTTCGGCCACGCAGACCAGCTCCTGTGTGGGCCAGACCCGGCTCATCAGCGCGCCAAAGCCCGAGCACACGCCGGCGGGGGCCTTCTCTCCGAAGCCTGCCAGAAAGCGCAGCTGCGCCAAGGCGGCCTCCTGCCAGCGCGTCTGCCCGGTCAGATGCCAGAGCAGGTCAAAGAGCTCCGCCGCCGCACCGTTCCCGGAAGGCAGCGCCCCGTCATAGACTTCCTTGGGCCGCAGGATCAGGGCCTCCGCCCGGTCGGAAGTGCGGAAGAAGCCGCCCTGCCCGTCGGCAAAGTGCAGCGGCAGCTGCTCTGCCAGCGCCTGGGCGGCGGCCAGCAGCGTCGGGTCATATTCCGCCTCGTACAGCTCGATCAGGCCCAGGGCCAGGAACACGTAATCGTCCAGCTGGGCGGGCAACCGGGGCATCTCCCCCTCATAACAGAGGGCACAGAGGGCTTCGGGCCGGTTCCCACCCGCCGTCTCCAGCAGGAAGCGGGAAAGCGTGCGGGCCGCCTCGGCGTAATCCGCCCGGTCAAAAACACGGCCCGCCCGTGCCAGCGCCGCCAGCAGCAGGCCGTTCCATCCGGTGAGCAGCTTGGTATCGGTGCGCAGCGGGCAGCGCTGCTCCCGGTACTGCCGCAGCTGCTGACGATAGGCGCCGTAGCCTTCCGGCAGCATGCGCCAGCGGTCGTTGAGCAGCAGGTTGGGGATGCTTTTGCCGTGGAAGTTTCCCTCCTCGGTGATGTCGTAGCACTCGCAGAAGTGCCGTCCCGCATCCTCCCCCAGAACGGATTTCACCTCCGCCGGGGTGAAGAGATAGAACTTTCCCTCCTCCCCGTCGCTGTCCGCGTCCTGCCCGCTGTAAAAGCCGCCCGCAGGAGAGCGCAGGGCCCGCAGGCAGTAATCCAGCGTCGCCTCCGCCGTCTGCCGGTACAGGGCCAGATGCCCCTCCTGCCAGGCCTCCGTATAGGCCAGGGCCAGCAGCGCGTTGTCGTAGAGCGTCTTTTCAAAGTGGGGCGCCAGCCACTCCCGGTCGGTGGAATAGCGGGCAAAGCCCCCGCCGAAGTGGTCAAACAGGCCTCCCCTGGCCATCTGCTGCAGGCTGCGCTCCGCCATCTGCCGGGCCTTTTTGTCCCCGGACAGGGCGGCATAGCGTAGCAGAAACAGAAGTCTGTGGGGCGTGGGGAACTTCGGCGCCGTGCCGAAGCCGCCGTATTCGGCGTCATAGCTCTCCGCCAGCTGCCCCGCCGCCCGTTCCAGCAGTTCTTTTCCCGGCTCCGTTTCGGCGGGGGCGGCGGCAGCGCGGCGGAGATAGTCCGTCAGATCCTGCCCGGTTTTCAGCAGGGCGTCCCGGTCCTGCCGCCACTTCTGTTCAATGGCCAGCAGCAGCGGGATCAGCCCCGGCTGCTGCCCGCGGCTCTCCCTCGGGAGATAGGTCGCAGCAAAAAACGGCCGCTGATCCGGCGTCAGGATCAGGGTCATGGGCCAGCCGGCGCTGCCGCTGAGGGCGGTGCAGACCTGAAGATACACCGCGTCCACATCCGGCCGCTCCTCCCGGTCCACCTTCACGGACACGAAGCTCCGGTTCAGAATCTCCGCCACCCGGGCGTTTTCAAAAGATTCCTCCGCCATCACGTGGCACCAGTGACAGGTGGAGTAGCCAATGCTGAGAAAAACGGGCTTGTTCTCCCGTCGGGCCTTCCCAAAGGCCTCCTCTCCCCAGGGGTACCAGTCCACCGGGTTGTCCGCGTGCTGAAGCAGATAGGGGGAGCGCTCGTTTGACAGATGATTCGGCATGTTGTTTTCAGACCTTTCAACTTGGGATGAATTATGATATACTGCTATTATAATCGGAACCGCCGCGTTCTTGCAAGAGAGGAGTTTCTCCATGCAGCTTCAATGGCTGGGCCACGCCTGCTTTGCGATCACCCACAAGGGCTATACCATCGTCATCGATCCCTACAACAGCGACTACACCAACGGCTATCCCAAGCTCCGCCTGAAGGCGGACATGGTGTTGGTCAGTCATGAGCATTTCGGCCACAACTACCGGGATGGCGTCCTGCTCTCCGGCAGGCCGGAGAGCGACTGCCCCTTTGCCGTCAGCACCCTGAAGGTGCCCCATGAATTCAAGATGGGTAACTGGCGGGGCTTCTGCAACATCCATGTTCTGGAGGCGGAGGGCATGAAGCTGGTGCACATGTCCGACCTGGGCACCCAGCTGGACGGCGGGCAGATCTCCCGGCTCTACGGGGCGGACGTGGTGATGATCTGCGCCGGCTCCGCCACGGCGCTGCCCTCTCAGGAGGCAAAGCGCGCCACCGACGAGATTATGGCCAAGGTGATCGTCCCCATGCATTACCGGGATGAAAACCGGGGCGGCCACCGGCTGGAATCGGTGGAGGAGTTTATCAAGTACTTCGACTCCGACGAATACATCCACCGCTACCGGACCGACACGCTGGAGATCACGCCGGAGCTGGAGCCCCAGGTGGCGGTGCTGAAATACCTGGGCCCCGGGGCCTGGGGCGATCTGCTTGCCCCGCAGGAGCAGCCGGTGCGGCGCTCCCTGCTGGACCGGTTCCGGAAGAGGCGGGACGCACGATGAAAAAAGCGGGTCCGTTCTTTACAGAGCGAGAAGAATATGGTATATTTTGCTTAGTAAGCCAGTTATTCGCCGGATGGATTTGTGTATAGTTGACAGGAGGTAAAGCCATGGTTCCTTTTGCTGAGAGAATGAGCGGCATCAAGCCCTCGGACATTCGCGAGATTCTGAAGGTCGCCAGCCGGCCGGACGTGATCTCTTTTGCCGGCGGTCTTCCCGCCCCGGAGCTTTTCCCCGTGGAGGAGGTCAGGGCCGCCTTTGACGCCGTCATGGAGGAAAACGGCAGGGTCGCCCTGCAGTACGGCCCCACGGACGGCTATCTCCGCCTGCGCGAGCAGATCTGCCGGCGCGTGGCGGACAAGAATCAGATTCAAACCGACCCGGGCCACGTGTTTATCACCGCTGGCAGCCAGCAGGGGCTGGACTTTCTGGGCAAGCTCTTCCTGAACCCGGGCGACACCGTGGTGCTGGAGAGTCCCTCGTACCTGGGCGCCATCAATGCCTTCCGGCAGTATCAGCCCAATTTTGTCGAGGTTCCCACCGATGAAAACGGCATGATCATGGAGGAACTGGACCGGGTGCTGGCCACAACGCCCAACGTGAAGCTCATCTACATCATTCCGGATTTCCAGAACCCCAGCGGCCGCACCTGGCCCCTGGAGCGGCGCAGACAGTTTGTGGAGATCATCAGCAAATACGGCGTGCCCGCCATTGAGGACAACCCCTACGGCGACCTGCGTTTCCGGGGCGAGCGGCACCCCTCCCTCAAGAGCATGGACACGGAGGGCCTGGTGGTCTACTTCGGCTCCTTCTCCAAGATTCTCTCCCCCGGCTTCCGGGTAGGCTGGATGATCGCGGACGAGCAGATTATCGAGAAGGTCAACCACATTGCCCAGGCCTCGGTTCTGCAGACCGCCACGGTGAACATGATGACCATCTCCAAATACCTGGACATGTTCGACGTGGACGAGCACGTGGCCAAAATCCTGCCGGTGTACAAGCACCGCTGCGAGCTGATGATCGGCACCATGAGAGAGACCTTCCCGGAGGAAGCCACCTTCACCGACCCGGACGGCGGCCTCTTCACCTGGGTAGAGCTGCCCAAATACGTGAACACCCGGGAGCTGGCGCCCATCGCGCTGGAGCGGAAGGTGGCCTACGTGCCCTCCTCCGGCTTCTATCCCAAGGGGGACGTGCACAACGCCATGCGTCTGAACTACTCCTGCGCCACGGACGAACGCCTGGTGGAGGGCGTGAAGATCCTGGCAGACGTGCTGAAGGGCGCGATCAAGTAAAACAGGGCCCGGCGGCTGCAAAGCAAAGCTTCACAGCCGCCGGGCTCAGTTTTCGATTTTCAGGAAAGAGGCCGCCCGGGCGGCCTCTTTTGTCGGGATTCATCAGGCTCCGGATTTCTGCGGATACAGGCTCAGATGCAGCGCCAGGACCGGCAAAACGCACTTGCCCTTACACCCGCTCTCCCATGCGCCGTGCCTCTTCCAAGGCGGGGTGGTCCGGGTTTTCTCCCGCCTCGGTCACGCCGCCCATGAACACCGTGCCCGCGAGCCTTGCCCGCTCAAAGCATTCCACCCAGCCCTCCAGGCCGCTGACGGCACGGTCTGGAACAGAGGGCTCGTCCTCTGCGGCGGCGGTCATCAGGTACACGTCCCGGAAAGCATAGTCGCTGGGGAAGAGGGGGTTGAGCCGGTCCAGCAGGGTCTTGAGCTGGCCGGACATCTCGTAATAATAGATGGGCGTGGCAAAAACCAGCACGTCGGCGCCCAGGGCCTTCTGGCAGACGGCGTCCGCGTCGTCCCGGATTACGCAGCGCAACTTTTCCTGACACACAAAGCAGCCCCGGCAGAAATTCACTTCTTTCCCCCGCAGGGAGACGAAGTCCACCTCATGCCCGGCGCTCCTCGCCCCCTCGGCAAAGGCCAGGGCCAAGGCCTCGGAGTTGCTGTTTTTTCTGGGGCTGGCGGATACGATCAGAATCTTTTTCATGGGTTTTTCTCCTTTGTTTTGATCTTGTCTGTTCCGATTATAACGGAAATCAAGCCATGATGCAAACACAAATCCGCCCGGCCGTCAGCCTTTCCTTGACGGCGGGGGCGGAATTGGCTACAATAAAAGTACCAAAAATGAAAGGAGTGAGGAGCGCGTGATTGCCTGTCCCGGCTGCGGCGCGAACCTGACCTTTGACATTGAGAGCCAGCAGATGCACTGCGCCTACTGCAACGAGCACTATGACCCCTATGACTTCGACAGCATGGAGAAGGACGCGGAGAAGGAAAAGGACTTTGACGCCTGGGTGTACCGCTGCCCCCAGTGCGGCGCGGAGCTGATGACCACCGAAGAGACCGACGCCACGGCCTTCTGCCCCTACTGCGGCGGCACCTCCCTGCTCTTTGACAAGCTGCGCAGAGAGAAGCGCCCCGACTATATCATCCCCTTCCAGCTGACCAAGGAGCAGTGCAAGCAGGCCTATCGGCGGGAGGCCCGCAAGGCCATCTTCACCCCGGCCAGGTACAAGCGGGAAGAGCTGGTGGACAGCTTCCGCGGCATCTATATGCCATACTGGAGCTACCGGGTGGAGCAGAAGGGGGACGTGGCCATCGACGCCTCCGGCGGCAGCTACCGGGACGGCGATTATATCTGCACCCCCAAATACGAGATCCGCGGGAAGATCGACACCGCCTACGAGGGCGTGTCCCACGACGCCTCCCGGGCCTTTGACGACGAGATCAGCGAGTGTCTGGAGCCCTATGACGCCAAAAAACGCCTGCCCTTTACGCCGGGCTTCCTCAGCGGCTTTTACGCGGACGTGGCGGACGAGAGCCCCCGGAAGTACCGGGACATGGTCAAGGACTATGCCGAGCAGGAGACCGCCCGCCAGATTTTTCACGACGCGGGCGTGCGCAGCAAGGAGAGCAGCAACGCCATCCGCATGTCCGGCACCGCGGGCATCCGGGTGCCCACCCAGATCACCCGCATCGACCGGGTGTTCTACCCGGTCTGGTTCATGAGCTATCGGGAGGGGGACAGGCTGACCTACGCCACCGTCAACGGCCAGACCGGCAAGGTGGTGGCGGACTTCCCCATCAGCCCCCTGCGCTTTCTGCTGGCGGCGCTGCTGTGCGCGGCGCTGCTGTTCCTGCCGCTGAACTTCTTTCTGACCCTGAAGCCCGAGACCGCGCTGATCACCACCACCGCGCTGCTGGTGACAGGCGTGCTGCTGTCCGCCCGGCAGTACCGGGCCCTGTGCAAGCGCTTTGAGGGCACCGACCGGCTCCGGCAGGAGACGGGCTATGCCTCCTTCCTGACCTTTGCCAAGATCATGACGGTGCTGGGCGTGTTGGTCTGCGCCGGCATCCTGATTGCGGCGCCGGTGTACAACCTGGCCTTTTATATCCCCTGTCTGGCGGAGGCCGCCTTTCTGTTCCTGGTGATTTTCCAGACCTTCCGCTTCCAGATGAAGCTGGCCATGCGGCGGCCGCCCCAGTTCAGCAAGACGGGAGGGAACGACCATGCGTAAAGACCTTCTGCGGCGCAGCCTCTGCCTGCTGCTCAGCCTGCTCTGCTGCCTGACGCTGCTGCCCGTCTCCGCCCTGGCGGCCAGCGATTTCAGCGATGAGGCCGAAAACGCCCCATCGGCTGAGCTGCAGCCAGATCTTAGTTATGTAAACCCCGACACAGGCTTTTCCGCCTGGGTCTGCGACCCGGCGGGCCAGTGGGACGAGGCCCGGCGCAAGGCGACGCTGGAGGCCTTTCAGCCGCTGACCGCCTGGATGAACGCCTTCGCCGTCTGCTGTGAGCCCTGGAGCGAGGAGCAGAGCCAGGCCATGCTGGAGCAGGGAGGCCGCGAGGACGCGGTGCTCCTGGCTCTGGACCCCGGCGGCACCCTGTATTTCTACTACCGTGGCCTTCTGGAGGAGCGTTTCACGGAGGAACAGCTGGATACCCTCTTCCACAACGCCGCCCGCCGCTGGTGGGCAAAATGGCGGGACGGTGAGATCGTCTTCGGCGCGGACCTTGCCGGCGCGCTGCTGCGGGCCATGGACGGGGACGAGAGCGTGTTTGAAGAGGACGAGGAGCTGCTGCTCACCACCTACTCCGACGGCAGCAAGGCCTATTCCCTGCGCAGCGCCAAGCAGCTCTACTATCTGGCGGAGAAGGGAAAGCTGACCGAGCACACCGTCTACTGCGTCTGCGATGAGCT
>CAMVIC010000053.1 GCA_947167435.1 uncultured Clostridia bacterium
AATCACATTGATAATCGAAGTGATGGAGCTCATCAGCAGCGCGACCACGTCCGTATAGCTGATCTGATCCTCCTCGGGAACGATGCTGTTGTAATGCTCGATCTCCTCTGCGATTTTATCCTTGTCCTCGAAGGTGGAGGCATAGATGTTGATTACGCTGGGGCTTTCCAGGTCCACATAGCCAAGCTTCTTCAGCGTATCCCGCAGGGTGCTGGTGGAATAAACCGGAGGCATGGCGTTTTCATAGATCCACAGATAATCATCATCCTCCAGGGCCAGCAGCTCAAAATCTGCCGCCAGCTCTTCTGGAGCCAGCTTCTCGTACAGGGAGCGCATCTGGATGGCGTACTGTTCCTTGATCTGCTGTCCCATCATCTGGCCCACGTAGGAAAAAAGCGTGTCGTCATCCATCTGTGAGAGGACGGAAGCATACTCCGGATAATAGTCCAGGACCATTTTCTCCACGTCTTCCCGGGTGGTGTCTTCCATCTGCTCGTCAATCAGCTGCTGAACATAGCTCTCTTCCGGCTCACACATGAACTTTACATATACGTCGGCGATTTCTTCCGTGTTCGCGTTTGCCAGATACTCCTTTGCCGCTTCGATCTTCCTGGTTTTGTTCAGCGTTTCGTCATCCCTGTTCAGGAAGGGAAGGCCGCTCAGCACGTCCGTTTCCGGGTCTGCCAGCTGCCGCTTCACCAGATCCTTCTGCTCCGCCTCTCTGGCCACCGTCTCCACCAGCGCGTGGGTATATCCGACCGCTCCGGTCAGCATGCCCGACAGGGCGTCGCTGTTCTGGCGGACGATGCCGACGATTCTGATCTCCATGCCGTTATTGTACAGCGTCCGCAGGCCCAGCTCCTCCGCAGCCAGATCAATGTATTCCCCGCTCACCTCGTCATACTGGTACTGATCCGCCGGAAAAATATAGCGGAAGGACATCTTGCAGATTTCCTCATAGCTCCAGCTCTCCAGGCTGGTCTCCATAGCCTCGGCCGCCATCAGCTGCTCCATGTTCGAGGCGATGCTGTCATTGGCCTTCAGGCCCAGGGAATACAGCACCAGGTCGGAGATTTCGTTGTTCTCGTCCACGATCAGGACCACCTCATCGTAGGACTCCGGCCAATGGCCGTACAGGATATCATACTGCTGCTCCAGCAGAGGATTAATCAGCTGCCCCTCATGTTCGCCGGGCAGCAGTTCCTGCCAGACATCCAAGTTGCTGAACATCTGCCCATAGGAAGAGAAATAGCTGCTGTAATCGCCGCCGAAGGTTGCGGACATGGCGGTCTGCATGATCTGCACCGCGTCGGTCTTTCCGATATAGCCGTTCACGTCTTCCGCATAAGGGGTAAGATCCACATCATAGGAGTACTGTACGGAGCTGATGTACTGGGAAAGCGCCGTGTTGTCGTCCTCAATATAGCTTCGGAAGGCCCGCAGATTGTTGCTCTCGGTATCGGCGGTCACCAGGGAATTGATCATGTCGTACAGGACGGAGCTGGAATATACGGCGTCCTTGTCGTGCCTGCGTTCACCGCTCTCCGCCTGGGTGCCCATAAAAGAGGCCATCATCGTCGTCAGATCCATGCTCTCCGCCTGGATCGTGATGGGATAGCTGGACAGCGTATCCTCCTGAACCTTGTCAATATAGTTCTGGATGCCGTTGGACAGCGACATGATCAGCGCGATGCCGATGATGCCGATGCTGCCGGCGAAGGCGGTCAGCAGGGTGCGCGCCTTTTTGGTCATCAGGTTGTTGGTGGAAAGGGCCAGCGCCGTAAAAAAGCGCATGGAGGTGCGCTTCATTCGGCCGGAGCTGCTTTTCTCCTCCTTCTCCGAGCAAAACGGGTTGCTGTCGCCCACAATCAGGCCGTCCTTCAGACGGATGATGCGGGTGGCATAGCCGTCCGCAAGCTCCGGGTTGTGGGTAACCATGATGATCAGCTTGTCCCTGGAAATCTCCTGCAGCAGATTCATGATCTGTACGGACGTGTCCGAGTCCAGCGCGCCGGTAGGCTCGTCCGCCAGCAGGATGTCCGGATTGTTGACCAGGGCACGGGCGATGGCAACCCGCTGCATCTGACCGCCGGACATCTGGTTGGGCTTTTTGTACAGTTGGTCCCCCAGTCCCACCTTCTGCAGGGCCTCCGTCGCCCGCGCCCGCCGTTCCGAGGCTCCCACGCCCGAAAGCGTCAGCGCCAGCTCCACATTGGCCAGCACCGTCTGGTGGGGAATCAGATTGTAGGACTGAAACACGAAGCCGATGGAATGGTTCCGGTAGGAGTCCCAGTCACCGTCGGAAAAATTTCTGGTAGACTTTCCGTTGATGATCAGATCGCCAGAGCTGTATTGGTCCAGCCCGCCGATGATGTTCAGCAGCGTCGTTTTTCCGCAGCCGGAATGGCCCAGAATCGCCACGAACTCATTTTCGCGAAACTCCAGGTCAATTCCCTTCAGCGCGTGCACCGTGCTCTCGCCCGCCATATAGTCTTTTTTGATGTGTTTCAGCTTCAGCATACAGATTCCTTCGATCGTTCGGGAAGGCGCTGATTCAATCGGTTTCCGAAGGGATTGATTCAGCGTTTCCCTATATATTGGTTGACAGCTCCGGCTTTGTGAGTTAAAATACTTAAGCTTTGAACAAGCCCACGTAGCTCAGCAGGATAGAGCACTCGCCTCCTAAGCGAGGGGTCGGAGGTTCGAATCCTCTCGTGGGTGCCAAAAACAGTTGCCCTCCCAGGGCGGCTGTTTTTTTATGAGAGGATTCGAATCATGTCCGCACATGCTGGTGGAATTGCGAGCTTGCGCTGCCAGTGGCAGAAAAAGCAAGCTCGCAATTTCCGCAGCGGTCGGAAAATGCAAGGAACAGCGTAAGCCCGCAGCATTTTCCGGGTACCGCAAGGTGGAAAATGCATGAACCGGCGCTCACGCCGGTGAATACCTTTGCTGCTTTTTCCTAAAAAAAGAAATACACGTAATTTTATATTATAGCACCCTTTCCGGGTAAATGATAGACAAGCTGTAAATAAAATGGGTTTGGAATGAATCGCAGGTGAAAATGCCGATCGCTTTTTCCTGCCCTTCCCTTATGCTTTTGTATCGGTGCATTTCCTCCGCTTGTCTGCTGCCGGTATTTGCGGTATAATGGCAAAAAGCAGTAAAGGAGGCGTCGCGATGTCCAAGCCTGAAAAGCAAACCGTTTCCTGCCCGAAATGCGGGGAATCCATCTCGTTTACCCTCTGGAATTCCATCAACACGGATATGCCCAACGCCATTGAGGATATGATCAGCGGAAAGCTGTTCGAAGTTGAGTGCGGGAAATGCGGCTATAAAACCCACGTGAATTATCCCATGCTCTTTAATGACATGATTCACCAGGTTATGATCTACAATACGATTCCCGACAACGCCAAAGAGACGGAAGAAGCCATGGACTCCATGAAAACGCTGTATCCCGGCCGCGTCCGCATTGTGCTGGACCAGAGCACGCTGCGGGAAAAAGCCGCGATCTTCAACGCGCAGCTGGACGACCGTGTGACGGAGATTCTGAAGCTGATTGTGATGGCACAGCTGCAGGAGCAGATCAAGGGCAAAAAGCTGATGGGCGTGTACTTTATCCCCGGCGACGAGCCTGCTTTCGAGCTTGCCCTGGAGGATGGATCCGGCTATGTACCGGTTACCATGGAGATGTATCACAACATTGCGCAGCAGTTTGAAACGCAGCTGGCCGCCGGCGATGAGGAATACTACATTGACCAGGACTGGGCATTCTCGTTCCTCTCCGCGCCGGGAAACCAGCTTCGCTGAAAACCTGCCCCGCAGAAAGCGCATTGTATTCTGACCACAAAAAGCAGATATTCTGCAAACAGGACAGCCGTCTCAGTTTCTGAGTCGGCTGTCCTGTTTTTCGGCTTCAATAGCGCCGGGCAAGGAAGTCTTCCCTGCTCATCGTCGCGTTTAGTATCTCCAGCAGCGCCCCTGTGCTGAGGTGCTCCGGCAGGTCCAGCTTCTTGATCAGCTGGGCCCGTGCCTCCCGGCTGCCCTCGCCGCCGCTGAGTCCGGCGCGGTACAGGTCCAGCCTGGTGATGGGGTCCCGTTTTTCCCCGGTGTCCGCCTCATCCTCAAAGCTGGCGCCGGCGCGCTCCAGGGCCTCCAGCAGCACCTGGGGCGGCATCCCCTCCACGCCAAGCTTTCCCTCCCTGGAGGGGGCGCGCTTTCTCTTCTCTTTTCCGTACCGGTCAGGGATGTAGGCATGCTTGACAAGGGCGGGGTCCACGCAGGAGCGGACAAAGTTCCGGATGACAAAGCCCGCGCCGTCGGAATCCGTCAGGATGATCAGGCCGCGTTTTTCCGCAAGGCTGCGCAGCAGCTTCTGCTTCTGCCGGTCGTTGAAAATGCCGAAGCCTTGGCTCTCCATGACGGTGGCGTCCACCACCTGCAGGAGGGTGTTTTTATCGTAGCGGCCTTCCACAAGAATCACTTCTCTGACCTTACGCATCTTTCTCTCCCGCCGCGATGCGCAGCAGCGTCTCCACCAGGATTTCCCTGTCCGGTCTGCCGCTGCTTTTGATCAGATAGTCTCCGTCCGCACAGAGCCTGACGGCGTGCCTTGCCTGCTCCGTCGTATACCCGCGGGCAGAGCGCATCAGCTGATTCAGAATAAAATCATACTTGATGCCGCAGCATTCCCCCACAAATCGGGAGCCGAGATTCCGGTCCAGGGCCAGCCGCGCGGCGTAAAGTCTGCGCATCTGGGAGCCCAGCATGGCAAGGAGCATGATCGGCTCGTTATTCTTGTCGCCCAGAAGCTCGGAAAGCACGGAGAGGGCTGCGCCCGCTTTCTTCTGGGCAATAAAGTCCGTCATCTGAAAGACGTCCGCCTCCGGAATATGGTGGGCAACCTTGTCGATATCCGAAAGGCTGACCTTGTCCTCCTTCGCATAGGCCGCCACCTTTTCGATCTCCGGAATCAGGCCGCTCATCAGATCTCCGCTGACAAAGATCAGATGCCGCGCAGCATCCAGGTCGATGCGTTTGCCAAGGGCGTCAAAACGGCGGCTGATCCATTTCACCAGGTTCTCCTGGGACTGCGCGGAGAAGCAGAGCTCTTCCGCCAGCTTTCGCAGCGCCTTGATCAGCTTCAGCCTTCCGTCCGGCTCAAAGCCCGTGCTCTGCACGAAGGCGACGGTACAATATTCGGGAATATCCTCAAGGATTTCCTGGATATGGTCTGCGTCCGGGAGCTTGTTTAAATCCATGTCCCGCAGCTCGATAAAGGTACGCTCCGTGAGAAAGGGCATGGCATCCACCGCCTCGCGCAGCTGTCTGGCATCCAGCTCCGGTCCGTTGATGCGCCGGAAGCTGAAGCTGTCCTCTCCCTCCGGCAGGCACGCTGCCTTCAGCTTGGACAGGAAGTCCTCCCGCAGATAGTCCTCGGCGCCCCAAAGCAGGTACAGCCGCTGAACGCCCCGCTCCCGAAGATGGCGCAGCCCATCGTGATACCCGGGAATTGATTCATTTTTCTTGCTCTTTTTGGCCATATTCTGTCCTGTCCGCCGTTCAGCTGCGACCACACGGATCGCTGCGGCAATTTTGCTTCTGCCCCGCCGTCCGCAAGCCAAAGCGGCGGTTCTGCAGCAGGCTGTTCCGTCTGATGATTCCGAAGTGTTGACAGCATTATACCATACCGCACATTCAAACGCCAGACATTCCTTGCACCCCTGCCTGAATATTTCTCTTGCTCAGGCCTGTACGGTCCGCGGCTTGAGTCGTCGCCGCCTTTCCGTTTTTTCCCGTCGGGGACTGAACCCATGTCTTCGCTGTTCTCATGGCGGTCGATGCCAAAGGATTCGCAAAATTTACAGCTCCTATAACAGAGAACACCGGCCGCTTTTGCCGGCCGGTGTTCGACTATCCATAAGGAGCTGAACAATATGAGCAACACGAATCTGATGGAGCAGCTGCTCCGAACCAGACCGGAGGAATTTCAGACTTTCCTCCGGCAGCACGCGGAGGACCTGATTCGAAGCGATCGACCGTTTACGGATTACATGCGCGCAAAGTTCCGGGAAAAGGGAATCCGTCAGCAGAATGTGTTTCTTGCCGCCGACCTGCCCGAGCGTTACGGATACAAGCTGATCTCCGGAGAAAAGCACACCGAGCAGCGGGATGTGGTTCTCCGCCTCTGTCTCGCAGCCGAATTTCGATTGGAGGAAACGCAGGAGGCCCTGATGCTCTACGGCATGTCCCCTCTTCACGTCCGAATCCCCCGGGACATGGCCTTCATTGTGGCCTTCAACTGCCGGATCTTTGACATCCATGACGTGGACGCCATCCTCCGGGAAAATGATCTCCCGCCCTTTCTGATCCCGGAAATCTGATACAATTATTTAGTGCGTCCACACGCTATCCGATCCGCAGCTCCACTGTGCCGTCCTGATCGGTGCGGTAAACTTTCTCGTATCCCGCCGCCTGCAGGCGTGCCAGCGTCTCCGGGGCGGGCTGCCCGTAATTGTTGTACCCCACGCTGATTGCCGCCGTGTGCGCGCCGATCCGGCTCAGCAGTTCCTCGCTCGCGGCGAAGCGGGAGCCGTGATGTCCAACAATCAGCAGCTCAATATCCTGCAGCGGGTGCTTTTCCAGCAGTGCCGACTCCGCCGAGAGGGACATGTCCCCCGTGACCAGCATATCATAGTCCCCCAGCGTAACGACCGCGGAAAGGCAGGCGTCGTTCCCCTTCACGTCCGGGTCCGGTGCGAAAGCTCGAAACTCCGCACCACCTACGGTGAACGCCTCATCCGCGTCCAGCCGTTCCAGGCGTGTCCCATGCCGCTGCGCGCAGGCGCGGATCTGTCCCAGCGTCTCGCTCTCCGCGTCCGTGTTTGCCGGAAGCAGAATTCTCTCCACCTTCATCAGCTCCAGCAGCATCGGGATTCCGTTTACATGGTCGGTGTCCGTGTGGGTCAGAACCAGGGTGTGAACCGTCCGATACCCCCGTGAATTCAAAAACGCCGCCGCGCTCTCCCCCGCATCGTCCAGGGTGCCAAGCCCGCCGCAGTCGATCAGTGCCGCCTGCTTTCCCGACAAGACGGCAATGCACTGCCCCTGCCCCACGTCGAGAATGCCGATCGTCCCGGTGCGGGCGCGATAGGCAAGACTGGTTCCAACCGTCGCCGCGACCAGCAAAGCGACGGACAAGAGCAGTGGACAGAGGACTTTCCGCCGCGGACTGAGCCGCGTGAGTGAAAACACGAAAAACAGCACATAGCACAGAATCAGCCAGCCTATGGTGGTCCAGTGCTGAAAATAGATCACGCCGAAGGGAATTGCGGCAACCGCTTTTACCAGCTGCATGAGAAAGCGCACCAGCCAGGAGACCAGCCATGCCAGGCCTGTGCCAAGGGGTCTGAACACAAGCACCGCCGCGCAGGCGGCAAAGCCTCCGCAGAAGCAGAGGGACACGGCCCAAAGCCCCAGGATATTCGTGATGGGTGAGATCAGCGAGACGTATCCGAAATGGATGGCCGTCAGGGGTACGGTAAAGACCATGACGCCCAGAGAGCTTGCCAGAATCGAAACCGGCCCATGGAGAAGCCTGCTCCCCCTTCCCTCCGGAAGGCACCCCATCAGGCGGTCGTGGATTCGCTCGCTCAGGCAGAGAATGCCCGCCACCGCCGCGAAGGACAGCTGCAGACTCACGCTGGCGGCGGCATGGGGGTTAAAGAGCAGCAACAGCGCCAAAGCGGCAGAGAGGGAAGTCACCGGATCGTTTTCCCGGTTCACAAGGGGCGCAAAGAGCAGAAAGCTCTGCATAACGCCGGCACGGACCGCCGAGGGGCTGGCTCCTGAAGTCAGGACAAACAGCCAGACCAGCGCGATGCAGAACAGCGCGCTCCGACGTCGTTTTCCCAGCGCAAGCTGTACAAACGAGACCAGAAACGACACATGCATGCCGGAAACCGCGACCACATGCATAAAGCCCGCCCGACTCATTGCGGCATACAATCCCGTGTCCTGATACAGGCCGCTCTTATCGCCCAGCAGCAGCCCGTGCATAAAACTCCGGGTGTCTTCCGGGAATACCTGGTCAATATAAGAGGCCAGACGATGGCTGAGGCGGCGCGGGAGAAAGCGCAGCGCGTCCGACCGGGCCAGCGCGGTGATTTCCGAGCGCACCGTCCCCCGCAGATAGATGCCGCGGGTATTGTAATAGTCATAGCTGTCGCCGTACAGCCGGTCCGCCCGACTCAGTTTTGCCTCAAAGCGAAGCTGCTGACCCGGAATATACCCGGAAAGCTCCATGCTGTAGTCATATACCAGCATCTTCAGCCTCGGCAGATCGCCGCTCTGGATCTGCACCTCTCCCCGGGTATACTGCTCATAGACCTGGGGATAGTCCACAAGCACCGCCGTAATCTCGCGGGTCTCTCCATCCAGCAGCAGGGCCTTTTCGGTGGTCATCCGGTAATGCACGTAAAAGCAGCTCAGGCCAAGGCCGAAACCCAGGAGAGCCAGAACCACGGCCCGCAGCCATTTCCGCCGCATGGAGAAAACGGCTGCCGCTGCCGTCAGGCTCAGGGCGGCAAGCGCCGGAAGCCAATCTGCAGGCAATATGAAATTTGCCAGGAACACGGCCGCCGAAAAGGCAAGGGCCGTAATCGCCAGTTTCCGCATCGCTTCACCGCCAAAACAGGAATGGCCGCAGGAGAGTACTCCCCTGCGGTCGATTCTTTTTTATATGATTTTTTCGGACAGCTTTCTGCCGCCGATCAGATGGAAATGCAGGTGCATCACCGTCTGACCGCCGTCTTCGCCGCAATTATTGACTACGCGATAGCCGTTCTCCAATCCCTCGGCCTTCGCGATTTTCGCAATGGCCTCAAAGCACTTTGCCACGAGGCGGGAATTGCTGTCGTCCACCGCGGCGGCACAGGGGATGTGCTCCTTGGGAACCACCAGAATATGCACCGGCGCCTGGGGATTGATATCCCGGAAAGCGAAAACGTCGTCGTCCTCATAGACCTTGCTGCTGGGAATGTCGCCCCGAATGATCCTGCAAAACAGGCAGTCCTGCTCGCTCATGATACTACCTCCTTAAAATTTATCCGCAACCAGCGCCTCAACCGCTTTCAGCGCCTCGTCCAGCTTGCTTACATCGTTGCCGCCGCCCATGGCGGAATCCGGCTTGCCGCCGCCCTTGCCGCCGGCAATGGCGGTGATGCTTCTGATAATGTCTCCGGCACGGACGCCCTTGCCGACCGCTTCCTTTCCGCAGACGCACTGAAAGGTGATCTTCTCCCCGTTTACGGCGGCCAGAACCGCGACCACGGCGGCGTCCTTGTCACGCAGTGCCTCGCCGAGCTTTCTCAAAGCATTGGCATCTCCCTGCGTCTTCGCGGTTACCACGTG
>CAMVIC010000054.1 GCA_947167435.1 uncultured Clostridia bacterium
GCCGTGCCGTAGAGGACGAGGTGCGGGTTCCGGATCGACGTGGGCAGCGGCGCGGGCTTTCCCGGGCTGGCGCTGAAAATTGCCTGCCCCGAGCTCCGGCTTACCCTGCTGGACAGTCTGGACAAGCGGGTGCGCTTTCTGTCCGGGACCTGTGAGGCGCTGGGCTTTGACGACGTGGCCTGTCTCCATGCCCGGGCTGAGGAGGCGCCTGCCGCCCTCCGGGAGCAGTTCGACCAGGCCGCCTCCCGGGCGGTTGCCCGGCTGAACCTGCTGTGCGAGCTGTGCCTGCCCTTCGTGAAGGTGGGCGGCCTGTTTCTCGCCATGAAGGGGCCCGACGTGGAGGAAGAGCTGGGACAGGCGAAGAAGGGCATTGCCATGCTGGGCGGCCGCACCGAGCGGGTGGTGCCGTACACGATCCCCGGCACGGACATTGTCCACACGGCGGTGCTGATCCGCAAGGAGAAGCCCACACCCGCAAAGTATCCCCGCCGCTGGGCACAGATCAAAAAAGCACCGCTCTGACCGCTCTGCGCCGAAAAAAGGAAACCGCCGGAAGGGCGAAGCCCTGCCGGCGGCTTTCCTTAATATTAATATAATCTCAAAGCATCGCTTCCAGCTCTTCGGCGCTGTGGGCGATCCGGTCCGCCCCGGCGGCGAGCAGCTGTTCCTCGCTGCGAAATCCCCAGCTCACGGCGATGCAGGCAAGCCCCGCGTTGCGCGCAGTCGCAAGGTCCACCTCCGTGTCTCCCACATAAACGCACTTGTCCTTTTCCAGGCCCATCTGCTCCACCGCACGGAGCACCGCGTCCGGGTTGGGCTTGCGGCGGACGGAAGCGCTCTCCCCCACGGCAGTCTCCAGCAGATTCGGGAAGAAATGGGCCGCCAGCTCCTGCACGGCGGGGTCCGGCTTGTTGGAGATGATAGCCTGCCTGACGCCCGCAGCCTTCAGCCGCTCCATCAGGGGCAGAATCCCGGCATAGGGGCCGGTGCGCACCCGGCAGTGGGCGTCGTACCAGGCCCGGTAGAAGGTGATCAGCTGATCCGCCAGGGCCTCGTCCGTCCCCTCGGGCAGGCAGTGGCGCACCAGATAGGCGGCGCCGTTTCCCAGGTTTTCCCGGGCATGCTCCCGGCTGATCTCCGGCAGGCCGAAGCGGGCCAGACTGTAGTTGACCGCGTCGGTCAGGTCGTCCAGGGTGTCCAGCACCGTGCCGTCCATATCGAACAAAACTGCTTTGTAGCGCATTTTCCGTGCCCCCGTCATTTTTCTATCAACAGTATACTCCCCATGTCAACCGGTGATTTTTCGCCAGAAGTGGGGAATTCTCATTATATTATGCCAGTTATCAAATTCATTGTGGGGAATATAACCCGTGCGAGGACTTTTTATGATCCGTAAAATCGCCGCCCTGCTGTTGGCGGGGCTGTGCCTGCTGCTTTGTGCCTGTGCTTCGCAGCCGGAGAGCCGGGACGCGCTCAGCCTCTGGTATCCGGAGGAGGCGCCGCTGGCCCGGCTGCTGCCGGAATTGGCAGAGGCCTATAACCAGAACCGAAGCCCCTCCGCTCTCCCCCTCGCGCTCCGGTGCTTTTCCGACGAGCAGGCGCTGCGCGACGCCCTGTCCGCCGCGCCCCCGGACCTGCTGCTGTGCTCCCAGGAGCTGGCCCTGCCCCTGTACGAGTCCGGCGCCCTGCGGCCACTGACGCTCACAACCGCGCCGGAATACGGCGCCATGCTGCTTGGCCGCTCCGAGGCGGTGGGCTCCAGCTTCTTCCCCCTTGGCTCGGAGCTGGAGCTGCTCTGCGGCAGCGCAGAGACGATCGGGAGTCTGGATAACCTGGAGGCTCTGTTTGCCGCCGCGGCGGAATACGGCGCGGCAAACGCCCGGCCTTTTCTTGGGACGGACGCCCTTGCCCCCCTGCTGTATCAGCTGATGCTGGGGCGGGGCAGCGAGTTTCACGCCCGGCGTGACCTGGACGGGGGCAGCAGGGTCTATCGGGACGCCTATAATCTCATCGCCGAGGCGGCCTTTCAGGGCGGCCTTGACCTGGAGGCGGACCCGCTCTCCCGTCTGACAGATGGGGCGCTGCCCTGCGCCGTTTTGTCCTCCGGTGCGCTGGTCGGCCTTGAAGAGGAGAGTCTGGCCTTCCGTCCCCTGCCGGGCAGAGCCGCGGAGGAGGCGCTGCTGGCCAGATGCTGGGGCCTTGCCGTCACTGCGGGAGCCGGGAGGAACCTGCGCTCAGCCGGGGCCTTCCTCGGCTGGCTTCTGGAGGGGGAGCGCGCCGCTTCCCTCCCGCTGAAGGCGGGCCTGGTCCCCGCCCTGCCGGGGGAGGTCCCGGCTGACACGGCCCTCTCCCGATTGCTGCTGGAGCTGCGGGACGCCGCGCTCCATCTCCCGGACGGGGAGAGCGACTACGTGCGAAACCATCGGGACTTTGAAGCGCGCTTTCGCGCCGCCCTGGCGCTGTTTTGATTGCATTCTACCGGCGACTGTGGTACACTTTGGACACCATTATTTAGTATATGAGGTATGCTGTTATGGAAGGATATCGGATTCTGGAAATCAAACAGAGCGTTTTTGAAAACAACGACCGGGAGGCCGACAAGCTGCGGGAGCAGCTGAAGCGGGACAAAACCTTCCTGCTCAACCTGATGAGCTCCCCCGGCTCCGGCAAAACCACCACCCTGAAGGCCACCATCGCCCAGCTGAAGGATGAATTTCGCATCGGCGTCATGGAGGCGGACATCGACTCGGACGTGGACGCCGCCGCCATCGAGCAGACCGGCGTGAAGGTCATTCAGCTGCACACCGGCGGCATGTGCCATCTGGACGCCGGCATGACGAAGCAGGGCCTGGAGGGTCTGGGCGTAAACGACGTGGACTTTGCCATTCTGGAGAACATCGGCAACCTGGTGTGCCCGGCGGAGTTCGACACCGGCGCCGTGAAAAACGCCATGATTCTCTCCGTCCCCGAGGGGGACGACAAGCCCCTGAAGTACCCGCTGATGTTCTCCATCTGCGACGTGCTGCTCATTAACAAGATCGACGTGCTCCCCTACTTTGACTTCGACATGGAGGCCTGCGAGAAGTACGTCCACCGTCTCAATCCCAATATGAAGATCATCCCCATCTGCGCCCGCACCGGCGAGGGCATCGACGTCTTTGCCGACTGGCTGCGAGAGCAGATCAAGGCCTGGATCGAATAAGATTGCCGGAAAGAAATCGCCTCCGCGAAAAACAGCTGTTTTTCGCGGAGGCGATTTCTCTGTTCCTCTCACTCGCACATGGTGTTGTGCAGCGTGCCGATGCCCTCGATCTGGATATCCACGGTGTCGCCCGGGCGCAGCTAGCCGTATTTGCTCTGGCCGCCCTCCAGGGCCACGCCGCTGGGCGTGCCGGTAAAGACCAGGTCGCCCGGCTCCAGGCGCAGATACCGGGATGCGTAGCTGACGATTTTTGCGGTGTGGAAGATCATATCGGTAACGTCGCTGTCCTGGCGCTTTTCGCCGTTTACAAAGCTGCGGATGGCGTGGGGCTGCTCCGGGTCGAAGCAGTCGGCGGTGACGATGGCAGGGCCGCAGGGGCCGAAGCCCGGCATGGTCTTGCCGATGAGCCACTGCCCGCTGCGCATCTGGGAGGCGCGGCAGCTGATGTCGTTGCCGCAGGTGTAGCCGAAGACGTAATCCATGGCCTCCTCCTCGCTCACGTTCCAGGCCGTTTTGCCCATGACGATCACCAGCTCCGCCTCGTAGTCATAGCTGACCTCCCAGGGCGGCAGACTGACGGACGCCCCGTCAGGCACCAGGGCGTTTGCGAATTTGTTGAACAGCACCGGGTATTCGGGGATGGGCGAATTGGTGTTGATGGCGTGCTGCCGATAGTTGAGGCCCACGCACAGCAGCTTGCCCACCCGGTTCACCACGTTCGCGTACACCGGGGCGGCCACCACCGGCAGGATTGCGTCCGTCTCCATGGCGGCCAGCGCCGCCCGGTCGGCCCCGGCGATCACCGCGTCCATATCCGCGGCAAAGCCCGCGGCCGCGGCGTCTACCACGCCCCGCTCCGTCACCAGCGCCAGATGAGTCTGTCCGTCAACAAGGATATTGCACAGCTTCATGAATACAACCTCCGATATTATTGTCGTGTTTCAGCTTTTCAGCCCATGCGGCTTCGCAGGGCCAGGCATACGATCAGCATGGCAAGCCATACTGTAAACAGCAGATACTCCGTCAGAAAGGGCCGCTTTTCCCGGTAGGCCAGCAGCAGCCGGTATCCGGCAGCGGCGGCCACCAGAAAGCTCAGCACCGTGAGAAGCAGCAGGGCGTTTGCTCTCATGGCAGCAATCTCCCCACGGGCTTTGCCGTGCAGACGAATCTGTACTCCGACTGCAGCGCCCGGCAGGCCTCCTCCGCTGTCTCCTCATCCGCGAAAATACCGAACACCGCCGAGCCGGTGCCCGTCATGATGGTGCCCAGGGCCCGGTGGTCCAGGAGCTTGCTCTTGATCTCGCTGACGGTGCGAAGCCGCCGGTCGTCCACGTCCTCGAAGACGTTGTACAGCCGCCGGCACAGCTCCTCCAGGTTTTGCTCCCGGATGGCCTGCACCAGGCCCGCGGTGTCCGGGTGGTGCCGCACCGGGACGCTGTCCAGCTTCCGGAACAGCTCCGGCGTGGAGATGGAAAACTCCGGCTTTCCGATGACGAACACGCAGTCCGGCAAATCCGGCAGATCCTCCAGCACTTCCCCGCGGCCTCTGGCCAGGGCCGTGCCGCCGGAAACACAGAAGGCCACGTCCGAGCCCACCGCGCTTGCCAGTTTTTCCAGGCCCGCCCGGTCCATGGGCTCACCGTACAGGCGGTTCATCCCCCGCAGGACGGCCGCCGCGTCCGCTGAGCCGCCGGCCATGCCTGCCCCCACGGGAATCCGTTTTCGGATGTTGATGTGAACGCCCTGCCCGCTCTGGCCCACCGCCTGCAGAAAGCACTGCGCGGCGCGCACGGCCAGGTTCCGCTCGTCCCCGGGGATGAAATGCAGGTTGGAGCTTGCCCGAACCTGTCCGCCCTCCCGCAGGCGGATCTCCAGCTCGTCGCAGAGGGAAACGGTCTGCATGACCATCACCATCTCGTGATAGCCGTCCTCCCGTTTTCCCGTCACGTCCAGGGATATATTCAGCTTTGCATAGGCTTTTTCCAGAATCTCGGTCATGATGCCTCCCCGTTTCGCCCGCCCGGCTCAGCCGAACAGGTACACCCGCAGCTCATAGGGCCGGGTGGTAAAGCCGTTGCCGATGACGTAATTGAAATCATAGTTGGAGAGAACGCAGCTGCCCTTCTGCAGATCGATGCCTGCAGGCGCCTCAAAACGCACGGGCTCTGCCGTGAAGGCGCAGACCACCAGCAGCTTCTTCCCCTCGTAATTGCGCTCGTAGATATACAGATTCCGGTTTTTCGGCTCGTACTCGTGATAGTCGCCCCAGAGGGCAACCGGCGTCTCCTTCCGGAATTTCAGCAGCTTCCGGTAAAAATTCAGCAGGGAGTCCGGGTCCTCCTCCTGGGCGGCCACATTGATGGTCCTGTAGTTGTCGTTGACGAAGAACCAGGGCTTGCCGGTGGTAAAGCCCGCGTTTTCCTCCGCCGACCACTGCATGGGCGTCCTGGCGCTGTCCCGGCTGCCCTCCTGCACCATGTGCAGCACCTGCTTCGGCGGCAGGAAGCGGGAGGCAATGCGGGCGCTGTTGTGGGTCATCACGTCCTCATACTTCTCCACACGGTCCAGTCGGAGATTCAGCATGCCGATCTCCTGCCCCTGATAGATAAAGGGCGTGCCCCGCTGCAGAATATACATGGCCGCCAGCATCTTCCCGCTCTCCGTGGGATACTTCTCGCTGCCGTAGCGGCTGATGATGCGGGGATGGTCGTGGTTTTCTATGTACAGGGCGTTCCAGGCCCGCCCCTCCAGCCGGTACTGCCAGTCGGAAAAGGCCTTTTTCATCTTCACCAGACTGAAAGGCCGCCGGATCACGTCCGTCATGAAGCAGTCCGCCTCCATATGGGAGAAGGCGATCATCTCGTCCAGCACCTGGCCGGGCCCCTCGGTCACATAGCGCAGCGCGGTGGAGGCGTCTGTCCGGGGGCTTTCTCCCACGGTGAAGCAGTCATAGTGGTCCAGCACGTCCCGCTTGAACTCCATCAGATAGTCGTGGACCGCCGGCAGATTGGAGTAGTACTTCATGCCGTTGGCCGCCGGAATCCAGGGATAGCAGTTGGGCAGGCCGGGCGCCTTGGAGATGAAGGTGATCACGTCCTCCCGGAAGCCGTCCACCCCCATGTCCAGCCAGAAGCGCATGATGCGCTTGACCTCTTCCCGGACTCTGGGGTTGTCCATGTTCAGGTCCGGCTGCTTTTTGGCGAACAGGTGCAGATAATACTCGTCCAGGCCCGCGTCGTATTCCCAGGCGCCGCCCTCAAACACGCTTGTCCAGTTGTTGGGCGGCACGTGCCTGCCGCGCACGGTGCGTCCCGGCCGCCAGTAATAGTAGTCGTGGTAGGGGTTGTCCCTGCTCTTCCGGCTCTCCTGAAACCAGGCGTGCTCGTCGGAGGTGTGGTTCACCACCAGGTCCATGAAGACCTTCAGCCCCCGCTTGTGGGCCCCCTCCAGCACCTGACGGAACACCTCCAGATTGCCGTAGTCCGGGTGGATGTCCATATAGTCCGAGATGTCATAGCCGTAGTCCGCGTTGGGCGAGGGATAGAGCGGAGAAAACCAGATGGCATCCACGCCCAGACTTTTGATATAGTCCAGCTTCTGCAGCACGCCCCACAGATCGCCGATTCCGTCCCCGTTTCCGTCGCAGAAACTGCGCGGCCAGATCTGGTATACCGACATCTCCTTGTACCATTGCTTTCCTGCCATAAGGCTCCCCCCTTTACTTTCCGATCATTTTATGCTATTTTATCACAAGGTCCGCGGCAGCTCAACCAATTTTCGTGAAAAAACGCAAATTTTCTTTCGACAAATTTCCATTTTGTTTTCAAAAGTTGACATTTTGGCTGCTGCGTGCTATAGTAGAACAGAATATCGTGGACAGGTATTCCCGCTGCCTCAGGTCGGAGACGGTCTGAGGTGTTTCAATCAAGGAGAACGAAAATGAACAAGCGCATCTTTTCGGCGGCGCTGTGCCTGCTGCTCCTGCTGAGCTGCAGCCCTCTCGCCTTTGCCGATGTGATTTATCCCGCGCCTGGGGACGTGGCTGCCGGAAGCCCGCTGGAGCACCTGGCCGCCACCGTAGGGTCAGGCAGCAGCGTAAGCGCCGCGGAAAACACCCTGCCGGACGGAGTCAATGTGGAGACAGACGACGGCTCTGACGGTCTGAACGTCTACCTGCGGGGGACGCCGGATATCGCCGGATATTACAACTGCTTCATCACCATCTCCGGCGAGAGCGTGGAGACCGCCGCCAGCACCATCTCCATCCCCGTGCACGTGACCGCCGCCATGCCGGAGCTGCAGGTCAGCGACGACGTGGTCTGCGAAAAGGGCGACAGCATCGAGCTGTCCGTCACCGCCTATGCCAGCGACGGCGCGCAGCTGAGCTATCAGTGGTACGCCAGCGCCGACGGCGGCACCAACATCAGCATTTTCATCGACGGAGCGGACCAGTCCGTCTTCCGTCCCGGAACCGACACGCCGGGCGTTTACCGCTATTACTGCGTGGTGACCAATTCCAACAACGGCGAAACCGCCGAGGCCATTTCCCCGGTGATTACCGTCACCGTGCAGGATACCACGCCCCAGGTGACCCTCACCGGCATTGCCCTGGAAACACCGCCCACCAGGCTGGTCTATTCCGTGGGCGATTATCTGGACACCGCGGGCATGCGAATCCGGGCAAGCTATTCCGACGGCAGCGTAGTCTTCCTGGACAACGGCTTCGGGGTCTCTCCCCAGCAGCTGAACCAGGTGGGCGACCAGGAGGTCGTCGCAAGCTATGAAGGTTACAGCTGCAGCTTCTACGTGACCGTACAGGCGCAGGAGGTTGTCACCTCGATCGAACTTCTTACTCTGCCCACCAAGCTCAATTACAAGGTCGGCGAGTATCTGGACACCGCGGGCATGAGCATCCGGGCCACCACCAACCTGGGCTTCCGGGATGTGAGCAGCGGCTTCCAGTGCAACCCCACCCAGCTGACCAGCGCGGGCACGAATACGGTCTCCGTGTACTATGAAGGCTGCCGCTGCGATTTCACCGTTCAGGTGGCACAGGCAGAGCAGGAACGCGTCACCGGACTTACGGTCCGTCAGCTGCCCACCAAGACCAATTATCTGGTGGGAGAGAATCTGGACGTCACCGGCCTTGTCCTGCAGCAGACCACCAATCTGGGCAACACCGAAGATATCTACTACGGCTTCACCGTCAGCCCCAACCGGCTGGAGCGCTCCGGCCGGCAGCAGATCACGGTAAACTACAACGGCATGAGCTGCAGCTTCTCCGTGAACGTGTCCCAGCCCATCGCGAGCCCCAGCCCCACCGTATGGCCCAGCCCCACGCCCACGGCTTTCCCAAGTCCCAGCCCCAGCGTACAGCCCAGCCCCTCGCCTGTGGTGCAGCCGAGCCCCAGTCCCACTCCCCAGTCCAACACGGCGGCCCGGCAGGCCAGCATGGCCAAGACGCTGGTGGCCGTAATCATCTGCTCGGCGGTTCTGGCCCTGGGTGTTCTGGGCGCCTATCTGTATATCGCAAACCGCGGCGGCTTTGAGGATCTGGCAGATCAGCTGCGCGATCTTTTCCGCCGCCGGAAATAAGCCCTCTTCAGGCTGAAAACTCTTCCCCGGGCCTTATCCGCCCGGGGAAGTATTCTTTTGGCGCTGCTCCGGCTTTTTTCTTTGCCTTTTTTCAAAAAAAGCGGTTGACACGGGCCGCGGGAGTGTGGTATTATCTTTAAGCTTTCAAGAGCAGTGGGAACGGCCATGCGGGTGTAGTTCAATGGTAGAACACCAGCCTTCCAAGCTGGATACGTGGGTTCGATTCCCATCACCCGCTCCAATCGCCCGCTCCGTCCTCAGTTTACGTCGCAATATGCGCCAATAGCTCAGCAGGATAGAGCAACTGCCTTCTAAGCAGTAGGTCGGGGGTTCGAATCCCTCTTGGCGTGCCAGTCGGCAAACAAATCCGCGGCACAGCGCAGCGGTTTGCTTATCAATATATTCCAGTTATATGGTGGGATTAGCTCAGTTGGTAGAGCACCGGATTGTGGTTCCGGGTGTCGT
>CAMVIC010000055.1 GCA_947167435.1 uncultured Clostridia bacterium
GATATGCCGATAAAGGACTTGATGTGGGGATATTTCTTCTCCAGCTCCGCAAGGCGCGCCTCGTCCACCGCCTCGCCCTCCCGGCGACCGCAGCGGGGGCACACGTCGCCGATGACGCCCACGTAGCCGCAGATCGGGTCACGGTCCACCGGATGGTTGATGGAGCCGTAGCCGATGCCCGCGTCGTGCATGCAGCGCACGATGCTCTCAAAGGCCTCCACGTTCTTGGCGGTGTCTCCGTCCAGCTCCACATAACTGATGTGACCGGCATTGCAGAGGGCGTGATAGGGCGCCTCCAGCCGGATTTTGTCGTAGGCGTTGATGGGATACCAGACGGGCACGTGGAAGGAGTTGGTGTAGTACTCCCGGTCGGTGACGCCGGGGATCTTGCCGTAGCGCTTCTGGTCGGCGCGGATGAAGCGGCCTGCCAGGCCCTCTGCCGGCGTGGCCAGCAGGGTGAAGTTCATGCCCATCTCTCTGGACTTGGCGTTGCAGAATTCCCGCATGCGGCCGATGATGGCCAGGCCCTTTTCCTGTATGGCCGGGTCCTCGGCGTGGTGATGGCCGTAGAGACTGGTCAGGGTTTCGGCAAGACCGATGAAGCCGATGGAGAGGGTCCCGTGCTTGAGCACCTCGCGCACCTCGTCGTAGGGCCCCAGCTTGTCGGAATCCAGCCATACGCCCTGGCCCATCAGGAAGGGATAGTTGTATACCCGCTTCTTGGCCTGAATCTCGAAGCGGTCCAGCAGCTGCTGCGCCACCAGCTCCAGCATCTCGTCCAGCTTGCGCAGGAAGACGTCCTCGTTGCCCCGGCTCTCGATGGCCAGGCGCGGCAGGTTGATGGAGGTGAAGGAGAGGTTGCCGCGGGAATAGGAGATCTCCCGGCTGGGGTCGTACACGTTGCCCATGACCCGGGTGCGGCAACCCATGGTGGCCACCTCGGTCTCCGGATGGCCGGGCTTGTAGTACTGGAGGTTATAGGGGCTGTCCAGGAACACGTAGTTGGGGAACAGCCGCTTGGCGGACACTTTGCAGGACAGGCGGAAGAGATCGTAGTTGGGGTCGCCCTCGTTGTAGTTGACGCCCTCCTTGACCTTGAAGATGTGGATGGGGAAGATGCAGGTCTCTCCGTGGCCAAGGCCCGCGTCCAGCGCCAGCAGGACGTTTTTGATGACCATGCGGCCCTCGGGCGTCACGTCGGTGCCGTAGTTGATGGAGGAAAAGGGCGTCTGGGCGCCGGCGCGGGAGTGCATGGTGTTCAGGTTGTGGACAAAGCCCTCCATGGCCTGATAGGTGTCCCGCTCGGTCTGCTGATGGGCGCGGCGGCGGGCCCGCTCCACCATGTGGGCGGTCTCCTCCTCGCTGCGCTCCAGCTCCTCGGCCAGGCCCCGGGCCACCGCGGCGTCAAAGCCCTCCGCAGGGCTCAGTCCGTTCTCGCCCAGGCGCTGCTCCACCGCGTCCACCACGGTATCCACCGCCGGGCGCAGATTCTCCGCGTCCAGCAGATCCTCCGCGATCTCCGCCAGAGACTTGCGGAACTGCTTGCGGAAGGTCTTCTTCACGCCCAGCGCCATGCCGTAGTCAAAGTTGGGGATGGACTGACCGCCATGCTGGTCGTTCTGGTTGGACTGGATGGCGATGGCGGCCAGGGCCGCGTAGCTCTGGATGGACTGGGGCTCCCGCAGGAAGCCGTGGCCGGTGGAAAATCCGTCTTTGAACAGGCGGACGATGTCGATCTGGGTGCAGGTGGTGGTCAGGGCGTAGAAATCGAAGTCGTGGATGTGGATGTCGCCCTCCCGGTGGGCCTTGGCGTGCTCGGGCCGCAGCAGATAGGCCGCGTTATACTCCTTGGCGCCGGCAGAGCCGATCTGCAGCATGGCGCCCATGGCGGTGTTGCCGTCGATGTTGGCGTTGTCCCGCTTCAGGTCGGACACGCGGGCATCCACGCTTGCGATCTCGTCAATGGTCTTCATCAGGGTGGTCCGGGATTCCCTGGCGCGGGTCCGGTTGGCACGGTACAGAATATAGGCCTTGGCGGTGCCGGGGAACTCATGACTCATCAGCTCCTGCTCCACCGTGTCCTGGATCAGCTCGATCTGGGGCGGCTCGGCGCCGCCGCGCCCGTCCAGCGTGCGCTCCACCGATTCGGCAATCCGCGCGGCGTCCGCAACGGTGCCCTCCCCGGAGGCCTTCATGGCCCGCAGCACGGCCATCGCGATTTTTTCCTTGTCATAGGGGACGATCCTCCCGTCCCGCTTCACGATCATCTGTATCATGATAGGTCCTCTGTTCTCCACATATTGTTGGTATTGCCCGGTGGGCACTACTAAATATAGTGTCGATCCCTCGGTTTGTCAAGAGAAACCTTTCAATTTCCGTTGCTTTATGCGCTCGGTCCTCCGCTGCGCTGCGCGCTTTTGCCGCTCTGCCGGGAAAAAGCCGCATTCGTCTTGGCAGAGAATGGAAGCTGTGGTACAATGAGAAAAAATTTTTGCTCCGGGTGCGAAAGCGGCAGATGGAGCAGAAAGCCGGAGGTCTCTTCATGAGCAGAACAGATCTGATCCGCCGGTGGCCCCGCATCCTGCTGGGTCTGCTGGTCTTTGCCCTGGGCGTGCACCTGACCATCCACGCCAACATCGGTCTTGCCCCCTGGGACTGCCTGGGCATGGGCATCGCCCTGCACACGCCGCTGAACTACGGTCTGGCCATGACGCTGATGTCGGTGCTGATTCTGGGGCTGGACCTGCTGATGGGAGAGAAGATCGGCTGCGGTACCGTGATTGACGCGCTGGTCACCGGCAACTTCGTGCAGCTTTTCAACGACCTGGACCCGCTGCCGGAAAACCACAGCCTGCTCTTCGGCGTGCTGTTTATCCTGCCGGGTCTTGCGCTGATGGCCCTGGGCCAGTGCCTGTACATGGCCGCCGGGCAGGGCTGCGGCCCCCGGGACGCGCTGCTGGTGGGTCTGGGCAGACGGCTGCCGGGGCTGCCCATCGGTCTGGTGGAGGTTCTGTTGTGGGCGGTGGTGCTGCTCAGCGGCCGCCTGCTGGGCGGGCCGGTGGGCCCCGGTACCCTGATCGCCACCTTCGGCGCAGGGCTGATGATGCAGCTGGTATGCGGCCTTCTCCGTTTCGAGCCCCGCAGCGTCCGCCATCTGGGTCTGCATGAGAGCCTGGAGCTGCTCGCCGGGGCGCAGCGGAACAACTGATATACACATGACGCAGGACCTCCGCCGATTTCTCGGCGGAGGTCCTGGGCTATAGTCAAATCTGCATTCAGAAAAGCCTCGCAGAGTTTTTCGCCCCGGGAGGCGAAAAATCAATTGGAATCGTTTTTTCCGGGGACATGCGCCTCGGAAAAACACTTCTCAGACTGCAAGTGTGCGAGCGTCCCCCGCAAGCGAGTGCGCGCAGCTTATCTGCAATCCCCTCTGTCGGCAAAGCCGTTTGGCTTTGCCGACAGCATTGAGTTTACCACTGGGCGCTGGCGGCGTAGTAGAGAGGTTCGCTGTAGGGATAGGCGTCGTCCATGCAGATCAGCAGCAGATACACGCCCGGCTGGTCAAAGTGGACGGTGCCGCTCATGTAATGGAAGCCGTTGTTCTCCCCTGCTTCCAGGACGGTCATAAGCTCCGTACCCTCCTCGTCGGACAACCGGAACACGCCGCACAGCAGGTAGTCCATGTCGTCGATATAGGCGGGCGCCACTTCAAAGCTCACGTCACAGGGCTTGGTGACTTCCACGTAGAACCAGTCCAGATCTTCCACATTGGCCACTTCACCGGCGATATAGCTGCCGTTGGGCATCTGGTCGGCGCGCATGAAGCTGTCGTTGGGCTCCTCCTCCGCATACTCGGTATCCCCGTAGAAGCCCTTCTCCGAGGAGGACCCGCCGCTGCTGCTGGAGCCGGAAGAGCCGGGATCCGCGGGATGCATGACGGCATAGACCTCAGCCAGGGTCATGGAACCGGACAGATCCAGCTTCTCCAGCTCGTCGATGTCAATGGCGAAGTTCAGGTTCTGTCCCTCGATCAGCGTCATGGTGTTGACGCCCACCACCTCGCCGAATACGTTCACCAGCGGGCCGCCGCTGTTGCCGTGGGAGATGGGCGCGGTGATCTGAATGCACATGACGCCCTCCATGTCACGGGAGGCGGAGGAGACGATGCCGGTGGAGAAGGTACTGGTCAGCCCTTCGGAGCTGCCCAGGGCATAGATGGTCTCGCCGGTGGTCACTTCCAGGTCACTGATGGTCAGATAGGGGTTGCCGCTCACGTCGGCCTGTAACACGGCCAGGTCCAGGGTGGGGTCATAGCCCAGGACGCTGACAATGTCGTACTCCGTCCCGTCCTGCATGGCAATTTTGCCGGAGACGGTGCCGTCGATCACGTGGTAATTGGTCACAAAGCGTCCGCTGTCGTCGATGAAGAAGCCGGAGCCCAGGCTGTAATACTCGCCGGAGGGCTCAAAGGCCGCCACCTCCACCACAGAGGGCGAAATCTTGTCAAAGACCTGCTCGGAACTGAGCTTCACCGCGTCCCAAGCTGCGGTGTACACCGTGTCCTCCGTCGCGGCGGACAGGGTCGGATTCCAGCCGGCAAAACTGTAATTGCTCCGGGTGGGCTCCGGCGCCTCGGGCAGCTGGCCCGCCTTGACCCACTGCTCCGCCTGCCCCTCCGGCAGCTGGCCGCCGGCAGGATCGAAAGTGACCCGATAGAGCTTTGCCCACATGGCCGCGGCTACCACGTTTTCGGTGACGGCATCGAAGCTCTCGCTCCAGCCGTCCAGCACGTAGCCTTCCCGCTCCAGTACCGGCGCCTCGGCCGCGGCTCCCTCGGTCACGTGCTGCAGCAGATGGCCGGAGACCAGGCTGCCGCCGTTGAGCTCAAAGCGCACCTCGTAAACCGCGGGGGCCGCGCTGGGCTCCGGCAGTTTGGTCCACCGGGCAACGGCCACGGTGTTCTCCGTCACCGCCTCGATCGCGCCGTCCCAGCCGCTGAGCTCATAGCCCTCCCGCTCCGCTTCCGGGGCCACGGCCGCGCCGCCCTCGGTCACGTGCTGCAGCAGCTGTCCGGAAACCAGGGTGCCGCCGTTAAGCTCGAACCGCACCTCGTAAACCTTCGGCTGCTGTCCGGCGCCGCAGGCGCTCAGGGTCAGCAGCATGGCCAAGGCCAGGAGCACGGTGAAGATACGCTTTTTCATTTTCAGGCCCTCTCTCCTTTTACTGTTAAAACACATGTTGATTGTACAAATGGCAACTATATTTAAATTATACGAAGCAAAAACCGCCCTGTCAACAGAAAACAGGCCGCGCGCCGCAAATTCCGGCCGCGGGTACGCCGGGCTTGTATGCGCCGGGACACTCTGGTATAATCCGGGCATGGAACGAACTGTTGTGGGGCGCTTTGCGCCCAGCCCATCGGGCTATCTGCATATGGGAAACCTGCTCTCGTCGCTGCTGGCATGGCTGGACTGCCGCTCTCTCGGCGGAGAGATGCTCTTCCGCATGGAGGACCTGGACCCGGACCGCTCCAAGAGCGTCTACCGGGAGGCCATGGCGGAGGATCTGCGCTGGCTGGGCCTGGACTGGGACCGGGGCTGGCCGGACCCGGCCTACGCCCAATCGGGCCGCAGCGATCGCTATGAGGCGGCCTTCCGGCAGCTGCGCGCCCGGGGACTTGTCTATCCCTGCGCCTGCAGCCGGAGCCGGCGACTTGCCGCGGCCTCAGCTCCCCATCCGGGGGAGCCGGTACGGGACGTCGGCTGCCGCTGCGCGCTGCTTACGGAGGCGGAGCAGCGCTCCCTGCTGGCAGGCGGGCGGCGCTGCGCCTGGAAGCTGCGCTGCCCGGACGAGACGGTTACGGTGCCCGACGGGCACTACGGCACGCTGCGCCAGAACCTGGCCCGGGAAGCCGGGGACTGCATTGTCCGGCGGGCCGACGGCGTCTTTGCCTATCAGCTGGCCGTCAGCGTGGACGACATGGAGATGGGGGTAACCCGGGTGGTCCGGGGGCGGGACCTGCTCTCCTCCGCTCCAAGGCAGAAATGGCTGATCCAGACCCTGGGCGGAACGGCGCCGGATTACTGTCACGCGCCGCTGCTGACCGCCGGGGCGGGCAAGCTGTCCAAGCGGGCGGGGAGCCTCAGCACCCAGGTCCTGCGGCAGACCATGCGGCCGGAGGCGGTGGTGGGCCGTCTGGCCTTTCTCTGCGGCCTGCTTGACCGGGAGGAGCCCGTCACGCCGGCGGAGCTGCTGCCCCATTTTTCCTGGGACAAGGTCAGCCGGGCGGACATCCCCCTGGCAGAAGACGGGAAGAAGGAAGACGGCGGGCAGGGCGCAGCGGGCGTTTGAGTCGGAACGCCTGCCCGGGCTGGGCGAATCCAATCCCGTATCGCCTGCAGCCGCTGTGCCTGCGAAGCCGGCGGGCGCTCTGCGGCGAAGGCAAAACACTTTGCGTATATCTATGAATCTATAAAAACATATAAACCGATAAACCGATCGCCGCCCGTTGGGGCGGCGATTAAGCTGTCGACAAAGCCGAAAGGCTTTGCCGACAGCGGGGGTTGCAGCCTGCTGCGCGCACTCGCGCGCGGGGCGCTCGCACACTTGCAGACTGAGAAGTGTTTTTCCGAGGTACACGCCCCCGGAAAAACAGATTATATTGATTTTTCGCCTGATCAGGCGAAAAACTCTGCGAGGCTTCTTCTGAATTCAGGTTTGTCTACAGTCTGTCGCCGCCCGTTGGGGCGGCGATTTTTTGGTCTTTCTATTCCGAAAGGGCAAAGCTGCTGAGTGCGAGTCCGCCCTCTGCGTCCCGGAAGAATACGTAGGCGGTGTTCGTCGCGTCAGACAGCGACAGGCCCAGGATCTCCCGATCCGGCGGGCAGACCGAGCCCAGGCGCTGATCTTCCCTGCCGTCGGTCCGCACCCGCCACAGCTCATAGTCCTGCGCCATGGTAAGCACATAGTAAAGCCAGCCGTCTCGGGCGGCAAAGGGGCCCATGGTATTCATGACGGCGAAAGCGCCCTCGTTGACCAGCGGGATTACCCGAAACACCGGCTCAGTCCCCTGATCGGTCAGGCGGAAGATCTGGCTGCGGGTACCGCAGTACAAGGTCGTCCCGTCGGAAAACAGGCTGCCGCCCTGAGCGGCAACGGCCTTCCATCCGCTTTCGTCCGTCAGTCTCTGGGGACCGGTTCCGGGTTCCTCCGCAGAGAGGGCGTACAGTCCGTCCGGGCAGACGCAGAGCAGCGCAGCTCCGAGGGAAAGCAATGCCGTCGGCTCTTTCCCCCGCGGGAAGGTCCAGCGCAGGTCCGTCTCTCCCTCCGAAAAGCGGCAGAGCGCCGTGTCCCGGAGGCACCACACCGCACCGTCACAGGCCAGCAGCGGGGCGCGGACGCTCTCTGCCAGGACCGTGGGCGCAACAAGGTCCGCCAGTGCGTCGGAAAGCGCCGCCTCCGGCAGGGTACAGAGTTTTCCTTCGCTGAGATACCAGGCCTGCCCGCCGGAGAACGTCGGCGCGGCGACCCCCTCTTCGGCCAGGGCACCGGGGCCGGGGCAGCAGAGCAGCACCGCACACAGCAGCAGGCCGGAGAAGAGACGACGTAAGCGCATGGCGATCCCTCTTTTCATGTTTTTTGCATTCGTATTGTTACTTCAGGAATCCCAGGTATTCGTCAAAGACGTTGAAGAGCATATCCCCGGAGCAGACGGGCAGCAGCAGGTCCTGTCCGCCGATGGGGGCAAACGCAAAGCGCTCCCGGGCCCTGGTCAGCACCAGAACCGGAATCACCTCATAGTCCGGGCCGAACAGGATCTCCAGATAGGGGCAGTACTTTGCCGCCTGCAGCACCTCCTCCGGCTCGATGCGGTCCTTCATCTTGAACTCCAGGGAAAAGACCCGGTTTTCCGTAATGACCAGCACGTCCGCATAGATGCGCACGCGGCGGGCACGCTTGAGCCGCAGCTCGAAGGCCAGCTCCCAGTCCAGCACCTGCCTGCCCAGCATCTCCCCCAGGTCCTGAAACAGCTGCAGCAGCTGCTCCCGGCAGTCCCGAAAGGAGTGGATCAGGCCCCTGGTGTCGTTGAGATTCCGGCCGACGTTGGCGCAGCCCTCCCGCATCCGGGCGAGCCATTCCTCCTCGCCCAGCGCCAGGAAGTCCCTGACCAGGCCCCAATACCCGGCAAACTCCTGCAGTCCCGTGTGGGGCCGCTCCTGCCGGACCAGGCCGTGCCAGCGATAGTCCCGGTCCTGCCAGCACAGCTCCCCCATCAGCGGCGAGGCATAGAGCACCCGGTTCACGCTTTGGCGGTCCAGGCCCAGCTGCGCGGCAATCTCCCGGGCGCGAAGGCCGTGCCCTGCGCAGACGGCGGCGCAGACCGCCCGTTCGGTCTCCTGTTCCGTCATGGCTCCCGCTCCCGATTCACTTTTCAAAAAGGACACAGCCGGCCTGGGTGGGGTGGTCCATGCAGACGATGTGCTCCGCCCTGCTCTGATAGCGCAGAATCTTCCAGACGATCAGGATATCCCCCGCCGCCCCGTCCGCCATGATGATGCCCAGCAGCAGCATCGGCAGGGAGCCGGTCAGGATTCCCGCCGCCATGGGGAGGATGCCCAGCAGAATCAGCGGCATCAGCGCGCCGAAGATGTACTGCCCCTTTTCCAGGGGGACGCAGCAGGTGCAGTAGGGCGTCAGATACTGCTTCATAAAGCCGAACTCGATATCCTGCCAGTGGTGCTCGGCAAAGATTGCCCAGCTTATGCCATGGATCAGCTCGTGCACCACGATCAGAACCACCATCAGCGCCAACAGCAGCAGCGGGTTTATCCGTTGAAAGGCCCCCTCGGCATTGCGGTTCAGCAGCAGGAACAATCCGCCGCCCGCCAGCGCCAGCACCAGGAGCAGAACCATGGCAAAGACGTTGGCCTTTACGATGCCCACGGTCAGCTCCACCCGGCGCCAGCCCCGGGCAAGCATCGTCCGGGACCGCTCCTCAAAGACCTCCAGCCGACGCTTTTCCGCCGCCGTCAGCTCCCGGCTTTTTTCCTTCTCGTCCACGCTGCCCGCTGCGTTTCTTTTCTCTTTCATTTCTCTCTTCTCCCTTATTGATTTGAGAGCCAATGCGCTCTCTCGATTGCCAGGCCGGCGTTTTCCAATCGTATCAGAACAGGTCCAGGGAGCTGTCCAGATAGATCTCCTCCCGCACCTTCAGCCGGTATTCCGGCTTTGTCAGATAGTACA
>CAMVIC010000056.1 GCA_947167435.1 uncultured Clostridia bacterium
AGGATTTCCCCTTTTCTGGTGCCGCGCCTTCGGCGCGGAATGATCCGCTGCGCTCAAACGCGAAAGGGGATTCCCGTCCCCTCTCGCGCTCTCCCCATGCAGACCTGAAAATGGTTCGGATTTGGATTGCCCCGGTGCACCACGTCAAAACAAGGCCGCAAGGTCATGTGGCGGCACAAGCACCGCCACATCGACCGGCGACCTTGTTTTTCCTTTTCAGCCGCGACCCGCTGACGCTGGGCTCGCGTCTGATTGGGGACCCGGTTCGGATTTGCTTTGCCCCGGTGCACCAGATCTGGAACAGGAGATTGATACATAGTATCGACCTCCTGTTTCGTTTTTTTATGCCCGGAAAGGAAGAACTCGGCGGCTGTGAATCTACAGGGCGGAAAAGAGCCCCCATTCGCTGGGTGCGAAACCGGTCTGCGTCTTCTGCAGCAGGCCTTGTTCGACGCGCCTGTTCAATTCCGCCTCCAGAGCCTCCGTCAGCGTGCAGCCGAAGCGGACGGCAAATTGCTCACAGGAGAGGCCCTCCGGAGAACGGAGCCGATGCTCCGCATAGTCCCACATCTGCCAGTCCTCATTGACAGAGAAGACCTCGGCTGTTGTTTTCTCATAATCGCCTGCGTGGGTGAGATAGATGTCCAGGTTATTGGTATTGCGTGTCAAATACCCGTCAAGCAGAGACGCGGCCCCGAGGCCAAGGCTGAGCCGTGCGGGAGCGTCCAGCTCTGCGCAGGTGTAGCGACACTCGTGCTGCGGCAGGCAGAAATCCCCCGCTGTATAGCGCAGATAACCGTTTTCCTCCAGGTATTCGCAGGCATGGCGATACCAGGCAAAGCGCGTCTCCTCCCCCGGCATCCCTTCGGCATCCCGGATTTCCGGCGTCTGCAGCCGAATATGGGCCGGGTGATAGATTGTGCAGGCGTGGAGCGTATTGTGCCAGCTCTGCTCTGTCTGTCCGGGGATTCCAAGATCGATCGTGAGCCCGTAGTTGTTGAGATGGAAACGGTTGAAAAACAGTATCGCGTTGTTGAGCTGCTGTACCGTGTGGGCGCAACCCAGAGCACGCAGCTCCTCATCACTGCTTGCGTGCATCATCAGCTCCATACGGTTGGGGCGTCCGGCGGCGAGGCCGGTCAGTGCAGGCGTCCCGATGGTGAGCGGCTGTGCGTCCACGCTGAGCTCCGCGCCCTGTTTAAGCGGCAGAATCTCCCGCGCAGTTCTGAGCAGATCTCCCAACAGATCCGGGCTCATCACCGTTGCGCTCCCGCCGGAGATGTGCAGCGCCGGCACCTCATAGCCGTCGAGCTCTCCTTCCCAGGAGAGCAGCTCCTGCTTGAGCGCTTTCATGTAGGCGTTTTTTTCGGCGTTGCTGCCCAAAAGCTGCAGCTGTCTGCGGAAGGGCTCCTCCCGGATGCAATAGGGAATATACAGTTCGACAAGCAGCGGCTGACGGTCAGGTGTCATGGCGCGGTTCCTCCCTCTCGGCATGATTGAGAACAGAAGCCCCTGCCGGAACAGGGGCTTTTGTCAGTTTATAGCAGTTTCGCGTTTTTTGCAATCTCCGGATCAGCCGGGACCGCCGGGGCCTCCGGGACCGCCGGGGCCTCCGGGACCGCCAGGGCCTCCGGGGCCGCCGGGACCACCGGGGCCGAAGCCGCCCGCAGGCGCCTCCATCGGCTCAACAGGCGTGCCGAGGAAGCTCTTGTCCGAGCCGACCTGGTGACCCGCGATCCAGCCATGGGTGATGGCCATGCCAACGGAGTTGCCGGCGAAAGGCGTGCTGTAGCCGAAGCCGTAACGTCCGCCGAGGCAGTTGCCCGCCGCGTACAGACCCTCGATGGGCTTCCAGTCGTGGTCGACAACATTCTGGGTCTCATCCGTGACAAGGCCGGACATGGTGACCATCATGGGATTGGCGCCATGGGAGAATGCGCCGGTAGAGCCGTAGAAGGGGGCCTTCTCCACGGGGATCATGTACTTGGCGTCCTTACCGAAATCGCTGTCGACGCCGGCTTTGCACAGCTCGTTGTAGTGGGCGATCTCCCTGAGGAAGGTCTCCTTCGCAGCGTCCTTGTAGCCAAGCAGGTCAGCCAGCTCTTCCAGGGTATTGGCGCAGAAGATGCTGCCGGGCATCATGGTGCGCTCCGCGAGGTTCGCGATGGTAACGGTGTTGGACTGGCCGGGGACGGCGGCGTCCATATCGGCCTCCATCTTGTCCCAGTAGTCCTTCATGCCGAAGTTCGGCGCGCCGTGATCCAGCGGGGCCGCCTTCAGCGTCTCACGCCAGTTGGCGTCGGTCACGAAGCAGGCCAGGCCCGCGGGCTGACGCAGGCAGGTCGCCTGCACCTGAGACATGGCCGCCTCGTTCATAAAGCGCTTGCCGCGGCCGTTGAGCTGCAGCATCGGAGCACTGCCCCAGGGGCCGGAGGCGCCGCCGCCGATGCCCATCCAGCCGCGCGGCGTCGGCTCGATCATGCCGCCGATCCAGCAGGCCATCTTGTGTCCCGCGCCGTTGCGTCCGCCGGCCGCCGTCCAGCTGTCCGCCGTGGCGCCGTTGCGCTCGGCCCACTCCATGCCCTCGTTCAGCAGGGCCCAGGTCATCTCGGGGTTGCCGATGTAGTCACCGGCGCAGAGGATGACGCCCTTGCGGGCATTGTAGCGATAGAAGGTACCGTCCCTGCCCTTGGCATAGAGACCGACGACCTTGCCGCTTTCGTCCTGGATGAGCTTGACGCCCTCGCGCTCGAAGTCCCAGGCGCAGCCCTCAGTCTCGGAGACATATTTCACGATGTACTTGTGGATATACTCGATGTTATTGCCCTGGTAGCCGTAGAACATGGCATTGCAGGGCCAGGTCTTGTAGCCGCCGGCGTCGATGGGATACTCGGCGTTCTGCTGGCCGTAGGCCGCCTGGGTGTTGCAGAGAGGATAGGCGAACATGTTGCTCATGTCGTAATGGCCCTCGCCGCCCGCGGGCTCGCCGTCGACCCACTGGTCGCCGGTCTTCCCGTCGCCGGTCGCCTTGGGGACGATGACGGCGGTGCTGCTCAGATAGACGTCGCTGTCGTTCTCCTTGCGCTCGGCTTCATAGGAGTCGTAGATCTCATGATAGCGGTCGAACATTCTGCCGGAGTACTGGACAAAGTTCTTGATAATCTCGGGGTTGACACGGCCGGCCGCACGTTTGCAGAACTCGGAGACGATCGCGCCGGTGTCATAGGGTCCGTAGCCGCGGTCGATCAGGAACTGGGAATTGACGTGGCCGATATCCTCGCCGTACCAGCCGCCCATATTGGCGCCTGTCCCTTCCAGGTCAACAAAGTTGCCCCAGGCCTGCTTCTCAACGACGGCGACCGTCGCTCCCTCGTCGACAGCACCGAAGGCGGCGCCGACGCCGGAGTGTCCACCGCCCAGGATGACGACGTCATAGGTGCCCGCGTCCTCATAGCTCTCCGGGTCGGCCGGAGCCTCGCCCAGCCAGTCGCCGGGGCCGCAGTAGCCGGGCACGCGTCCGGTGACGGGCGCGACCTCGGGCTCTTCAAACTCCGTGCCGCTCGCCTCGGCGATGATCTTGGCAACGGCGGTCTGGATCGCGCCGACAGAGCCCACCAGCGTGCAGCTGGTTACCGCATCCACATCGGCGTTCTGGCCCTCAACGATTCCCTTGGCCATGGCCTCCTTCCGCTCGGCGGTGAGTTGGTCGTTGGGACCGCCGTCGGACTCAATGACACAATCGGTGATCGCGTCGGTCGAGAAAGTCATTGTGACGGTAATGGTGGAGTAGCCGGATTCCTCCGTATCGGAATAGGTTCCCGGGGTGTATTTGTCTGTGCCTTCGGCAAAGGCCGGAACATGGAACAGGCCGACAGCTGCCGCGCTGGCGCCCGTTGCCGCGAGGCCCTTCAGGAATTCGCGGCGTGACAGGAATTTACCCATAGATGATCCTCCTTATAAGTATTTGCAGGTTTCTCTGCCTCTTACCGTTTCCACTATACCACGGGTTGTCTTGACTCTGCTCGCCGGATTTGTTAGTATATTTATAAGGAAAACCTTAAAAGAAAACGGGGGTGATATGTGATGTACAACCGACAGCTGAGTACCTTTTTGAGGGTTGCCGAGTTTAAAAGCTTCAGCAAGGCGGGTGAGCACCTGTATATCAGCGCCTCGGCAGTCATCCAGCAGATCAACGCCCTTGAGCGTGACCTGGGCGTGACGCTCTTCAGCCGCAGCCGCCGCGACCTGCATCTGACGGCCGCCGGGGAATACCTTGCTGCGGAAGCACAGGAGTTCATCCAGCGCGGCGACCAGATCCGCAGCAGGCTTCTTGAACTGGACAGCCAGAAGCCGTGCATCGTCGTCGGGACCACAATGGAGGAAAAGTGCCGCCTGCTCTACGACCTGTGGATCCTCTTCACGCCCGGGAACATGCGCTATGATATCCGCCTGGAGGTGGCCTCAAGCCGGCTGGAGATGCCGCGGCAGGCCCAGCTGGTGGAGAGCATCAAGGATGGCGCAGCCTGGCAGAGAGGCTGGCGGTTTCTGGAGTTTTTCAAATCGCCGCTGTACTGCGGGGTGGTAAAGGATCACCCCCTCGCCGGGAAAAGCTTTATCACCATGCAGGATCTGCGCGAACACGGCATCGTGTTCATCGACCGCAGTGCAAACGGAGAGAGCAAGCCGCTCCGCGAGCAGCTGTTGGCCGAGAAGATTCCCTTTGAAAGCCGACCGGAATGGACGGGCTCCTTGGTGTGGGAGTGCTCGATCCGAAAACGCATCCTGGTGGTTCCCTCCTGTTGGAACGATATTCTTGTGGATCTGCTGCTGATTCCCTGCGCGCTGGACGCATCTGTGCCATATGGCTTTTTCTACCGCGACAATCCCCCGACTCCTCTGGCAGAGTTTTTGGATTTCGTTCGGGAAATTTACAACGGAACGAATCCGGATACCATCATTCCTACGCTCTAAGCGGTCGCGCAATTCAAGCAGAAAGCCTTATTTCCCCGGAAAACCCGAGGAGATAAGGCTTTCGCTTTTTTATAATTGCGCCCGGCAAGGATTCGGGCAAAGGCAAAAGGAGGGACGCGAGGGGATGCGGATCCGTATTACGCCAGCAATCGAGTATAGGACAGTCTGATTTCTATCCGGGGTCAGGATCAGGCGAAAGCCCGACTGCAGACAGGAGCCCGACAAATCCCCTTCGATCTGTCGGGCTCCTGCCTGCATATTCTATTCCTTTGTGATTGCTGACAGTGCGTAATCGCCGCTGAACAAATCTTCCAGCAGGTCAGGACTGATAATTGCGTTCTGCACGCCCTCCTTGGACACGCTGTAGGAAGCTGCGATTGTGGCAAGCTGAATGGCCGTGTCCATGTCATTCCCTTTGGAGAGCTGTGCGGCAGTCTCGTCACATTCAGCGTGACGTCCATGTTGATAACTATTATGCAAAGATTGTCCTGGATGCATATGGGGACCTCAAGACTGCTCTGATGATGACAACCGGCTTCCGCTTCCGTTACCTTGCAGGACGTGAAGACAGAGGGAATGAGTATCTGTTCCAGTTCCCCACGACTGAATTTGCTCCCTCACGGGTAATCTGGGATATTTCTACCGTCGCCTTCTTGAAAAACCCCAACTGGGCTCTTTCCACTGAAGAAACGTCCCCTGTTCTCAACGACAATCTGACATGGGTCCCGAAAGACGATTCCCGCCACAAGATCCGCGTAGTAAACTTCTGCCATCGTGATTTGATCTTCGGCGACATGATCGCCTGCCTGACAAAGTAAGATATCAATCAGAAACGGAACTCCCGGTTTGATATTCAAAATGCGGACAGCCGGCTCTTTTCAGAGCCGGCTGCGTAAATGCAAACAGGAACGATTAATGAATCAGGGACGAACCTGAGTAGCCAGTCCGCCGGGCTCGGCATAGGTCTCTCCGATCACGCCGCCGAGAACCTCGGTGATGTACTCCATCACGGCCTCGTCCATGGGGATGCCGGTGTCAAAGCCAAAGCCTTCCGCGAAAGCGCGGTTGAACACGTTGTAGGTGTCGCCGCCGGCAGCGCAGAAGTTGTTGGTGACCACTGCGTAGGTAGCTGCTTCGTCGAAGGGCTCGCCGTTGACGGAGATAATGGAGACGCGGTTGATGGACGCGGGAGCGTAGTAGCTGCTCTCCTTGCCGTCAAGGGTGTAGATTTCGCCCTGGTCGAATTCCTTGGTGGTATCCAGGACCCATTCGATTCCGCTGGTCTGCGGGAAGCCGCCGATCGCGTCGGGCGTGCAGAAGGTGGAGGCCTCCAGCGCTTCCAGCAGCTCAGCGCCGGTTACATAGACCACGGCAACGGTGTTGCCGAAGGGGAGAACGGTGTTGACGTCCTTCTTGGTGACCTCGCCCACGTTAATGGATGCGCGGATGCCGCCGCCGTTGGTGATGCCCACCACGGGTGCGTCATAGTACGCCTCCAGGCCGCCGGAAGAGACCACCGACCACACCATGGCGTCGGTGATCAGGCTGCCCAGGTTGGTCTGCTCGGTGCGGTTGCCGGGATCCCTCTCGCCGTTGAGGAAGTACTCCGTGGTGGCAAACGGGGTGCCGTATTCCATATCCACCGTGTCGATAATGCCCTGGGCAGTGGCCGCGATGCGCCCATTCACAGCCAGGCCGGCGGTGCTCATGAGGAAGTTGTCTTCAATGGTCTTGGTTTCGTTGTCAATGACGATGACGCCGATATTCTGGAAGGCTGTTCCGGTGGACTGGATGGGCTCGCCGTTTTCACCGGAGGTCATGACGGTGTGGGAGTGGCCGTCAATCAGGAAATCAATGCCGGGGACCTTCTCATACAGATCGATGGAACGGTAGCCGTTGGCTGCGGATTCGGCGTCCACACCCAGGTGGACAAGACCGATGACCAGGTCGGCTTCCTCTTCCTTCAGGCCGTCAACCGCAAGCTGGGCGCTGGCATATAAGTCGTCAAAGGTTGCGAAGGTGATTTCCTTGATCAGGCCCGGGTTCACCTTCGTCGCGGTCTCGGGCGTCTCCATGCCGAAGAAGCCGAGCCTGAGTCCGCTGCTGGTCTCAATCACGGTATACGGGTCGTAGATGGTCTCGCCGGTGGCGTCCAGATAGACGTCGGCGCAGAGGACGGTGAAATTGGCTTTTTTCAGGTTCTCGGTCAGCTGGGCATAGCCAAAGTCAAACTCGTGGTTGCCGAGCGTTACCACGTCGTAGCCGGCGGCGTTCATCATGGTGACGGCGCTGGCGCCCTTGAAGTGGCTGACGTAGATGGTGCCCTGGCTGAAGTCACCGGCGTCGACCAGATAGACTTCCGCGCCGGCGTTTTCAAAATGGGACTTCAGCGCGGCGGCATAGGCATACCCGGCGAGAGCGCCGTGGACGTCGTTGGTGTGCAGGATTACGGTTTTGCCGGTAAAGTCGCTGCGAACGATTTTCGCATTTGCCGCGTAGTCATACTCAGCGGATGCGGGGATGCTGACTGCAAGGATCAGGATCAGGGTCAGTGCCAATGCGAGAATTCTCCGTGTCTTCTTCATAAGCAACCTCCGTTATTTATAGTCTGCGGCATCAACCCTGTTGATACAAGGTTTGCCTTTCTGTCTGTATTTTATCACTTCCGGCAAGGCAGGACAAGAGAAAAAATGAAGAAAGCTGCAAAAGCGGGCCGGGCTTCACGCCCGGAGCAGCCGGTCTGCCAGGGCCGCCGCCTCATCCATTTCGATCCTCTCGCTCCAGTCCCGGATGCTTTGAATCAGCTCCCGGTTCCGTGGAAACTGCTCCGCGGCCCTGAGATAGGCCAGGACCAGCCGACTGTCCGAGACGCCTCTGCAGGGTCCCTCCCCATCCAGCGCATACACCAAAAGCGAACCGATCGCCGAAAACTCCTTCTCGGAGACATCCCCGTTCAGCCGGTCCAGGGCGCCGGCCTTCAGCAGGCAGAGGTCCGCCGAATACTGGGGCATGATCGTGTTTTCCGCGCCTTCAAACAGCAGCCAGTCGCGGATTCCCTCCGTCTCCGGCTGCAGATAATCCACCGCGTGAATCCTGCCCCAGCCGTGCACGTGCCGGGCCAGCTCAAACAGGGCCGCGTTTCCGTCCCGGCAGGCGCCGGAGGAGAGATATCTCGCCGCAAACCAGGTGAACTCGTCATAGGCGCCGAAGGTGAGATGGACTTCCTCCACAAACGGGACCTTATCGTTGAAGATGGAAAGCAGCGTGAGCCCCAGCTTCACCGCCAGGAAGGAGGTGCCGTAACTGATCAGATAGTCGCCGAATTTCAGGAGCTGTTCCGCATCCAGCGCCTGTATGTTCTCCAGCATCACGTCCCGGACGCTGTCATACAGCTTTACCATTGAGGCTCTGTCCTCCAGCTTCTCAAAAATGCCCAGGATCTGCGGAACGTGTTCGCTGTTGTCCTTTGCGGAAATCAGTGTCAGTGCCTGCAGGATCTGCTGCTTCGTCTCTTCATCGGCGATGTATGGTGTCGTGTGATAGAGCAGGATCCCGTCTATGGCCCCCGGTACGAATTTAAACTGTGTCCGCCTCCTCTCCGCCCTTTCTATGACGAAGTCCTCCGGCAGCTCCCCGTTTTGCAGATTGTCCAGAATGGTTTGATAGATCGACTTTTCCACGCTTTTTTCCTCCTTTTTCACCGTGTCGGTTTTCGCCGACTCCCTCCGCGGAATCGGCCGCGGATCCGGCTCCAGATAGAAAACGCCCTCCGTCCGATCCGGAGCCTCGACTTTGACCGGCTCCGGTCTCCCGCTCCGGACGTTGGCAGCGAAGAAACAACGTACGTTCCGATGGTCCTCATCCACGACGAAGCTGGTCTGGTAGGACGGGTTGAGGGGAATTTTCAGCGTCAGACTGTGCTCTCCAAAGGGCAGCGCAGCGGAAAAGCTCTGCTTTTCTCTCAGCTTTGCGACGGTCCTGCCGTCTATGATAACGCTGGTTTTCAGCAGCTTGGCCGACATGCTGCTCAGCCTGGCGAAGGAAACCCTGCCCTCGCCGGGCCCCTCCCCCTCTGTGCGCGGTCCCGGTGCCTGCCCGCAGCCGGGGCAGACCGCGGCCCCTGCAGGCAGCGCTTTCCCGCAATTGCTGCAATACGTCATCGACGGTCGCCTCCTCCCGGATTCCAGATTGTTCCTTTTCCATGATAGCATAGCACGGAGCCTTTGACAATCGGATTTCTTCAGGCTCTCCAAGTCGGCAAGCGCCGC